>DASYUH010000019.1 GCA_036001465.1 Candidatus Polarisedimenticolia bacterium | reverse complement strand
GCCGAGCTGCGCGGCCTGCTCAAGGCCTGGGAGGACGAGATGGCGAAGGAGAAGCCGCGCTTCGTGGTCAAGTAGGGAGGAAGGGCCGGCTCAGCGTTCTCGCCCGCCGATCCCGTCCGTGCACGGCGCCGCCACCGCGGGGGGGCCCGGTGGGTCCATATCGCCGATCTCCGCGCGCAGCCGCGCGAGCAGGGCCTGCATCTCCCGGACGCGCACCTGCTGCTCCGGCCGAGCCGCGAGATTCCGCGTCTCGTCGGGATCGCCCTGGAGATCGTACAGCTCGAGCTCCTGCGGCTGCTCGAAGAACTGGATCAGCTTCCAGCGGTCGGTCCTCACGCCGCGGTTCTTGCGCACGCAGTGGGCGCCCGGGAACTCGAAGTACTCGTAGGCAAATGCCTCCCGCCAGGGGGCCTGCGGGTTGGCGACCAGCGGGACCCAGCTTCGCCCGTGCAGCCCGGACGGAGCGGGGACACCGGCCAGCTCGAGGATCGACGGCGCGGCGTCGACGTTGAGTACCATCTTCGACACCACCGTCCCCGGCGGGATGCGGCGGGGATAACGGACCATCAACGGCACGCCGATCGACTCCTCGTACATGAGACGCTTGTCGAAGAGCCCGTGCTCGCCGAGGAAGAAACCGTTGTCGGAGGTGTAGATCACGACCGTGTCCTCGGCCAGGCCCTCCTTGTCCAGGTAGTCCAGCACCCGGCCGAGGTTCTCGTCGACGCCCAGGAGGACCCGGTAGTAGTTCTTCACCAGGATCTGGTGGTTGCGCCGCTTCCGCTCGTCGGGCGGCAGCGAGGCCGGCACCTGGTCGCGGAAGTCCGGCATGTCCGCGATCCCCATCTGCGCCACCTGGCTCACCGCCTGTGGGCGGCCGGCCGGCGAGTCGTCGAAGGTGCGCGGCACCGGGATATCGATGTCGGCGAACGCCTTTTCGAAGCGCTCGGCCGGTTTCCACGCCCGATGGGGCGCCTTGAAGTGGAGGAGCAGGCAGAAGGGCCGGTCCCGCGGCCGGTGCTCGAGCGCCTGCAACGCCTGGTCCCCGACCACGTCCTCCACGTGCCCGCGCATCCGCAGATGGACGCCGTTGGCGATCATCTCCGGATCCTTGTACTGGCCCTGGCCGGGAAGGATCACCCAGCGGTCGAAGTCGGCGGGCCAGAACGGAAGGTGCCACTTGCCGACCAGGACCGTGTGGTAGCCGGCGGCGCGCAACAGGCCGGGGTAGGTGACGGCGTCGAACCGGCGTCCGGACTCCGGCAGCGCGAGATCCGTCTTGGCGTTCGTGGTGACGCCGTGGGCGTGCGAATAGCGGCCCGTGAGATAGGAAGCGCGGCTGGGCGCGCACAGGGAATTCGTGACGAAGGCACGGTCGAAGCGCACCCCCTCCCGGCCGATGCGATCCATGTTCGGGGTCTTGAGGATGGTGTTGCCGTAAAGGCTCGCGGCGTCCCGGCGCTGGTCGTCGGTCATCACGAAGACGATGTTCGGCCCTCGCCGCGGAGGCGGCGCCTCGGCGTGGAGGCGGGTGGCCGAAAGCAGGGCGGCCGCGACGAGTAACCCATCGACGAACCTGGAGGCCTGACGATCCGCCCTCATCGGGACTCAGTATTCCCGGCCAAGGAAGCGCTGTCAGTCTACAGTTCGGAAGATGGCCAGGGCTTGACCAGCTCCGGCGGGAAATCCGTCGCCGGATCGGCCTCGCCGCCCATCCGGGACTTCATCGCGGCTCCTTCCCGACGATTCCAAAAGGCACCACCGTTTCGGGGGGGACGGTGACCGTGATGGTCCCGCCGGTCACGCGACCCGTGCCCGCCCCGCCAAGGAGCGGACGCAAATCCGCCTTCGCGGGCATCCTGATCCCGTCCGCCGGCGCCGAAATCTCCCGGGCCGCCGCCGACCGGTTGATGGCGATCAGCAACACGTCGTCAGCGTCCTGCCGGGCAAACAAATACGATTCGTCGTCCCAGGCCAGATCGATCAGCGCGCCGCGGCGCATCGTGGCATGCTCGCGCCGCAAGGCCAGCCAGTCTCTCGTCCACTGATACATTCGCCCGGCATCGCCCGGACGGCCGGCGGCTTCGAATGCATTCCGTTCATCACCCGGAAAGCCGCCGGGAAAATCACCGCGGTTCGAATCGTGAGTCGCCCCCGTCATGAGGATCTCGTCCCCGTAATAGAGCTGGGGCGTGCCCCGTGTGGCGAGGGTGAAGGCCGTGTGCAGCATCGCGCCGGTCAAGGTGCCGCCCTCGAGGGAGAGGAAACGGGCCACATCGTGGTTTCCGACCATCGTCACCAGCCGCGACGCGTCGGGATAGAGCCCGTCCAGCTTCAGCGTGTTGCGCAGGGCGCTCACCGGCTTCTTGTGCGTGAAGACATCGCGCGAGGTCTGCCACAGCGGAAAATCGAAGACCGCATCGAGGTCCGTGTCGATCCCGTCCCAGCCCGGACGGCCGCCCATGAAGAACGCGGGATAAGCCGGGTCCGCGTCCCACACTTCGCCGACCATCCGCAACCTGGGATACTGGCGATGGATGGCCAGGCAGAGCTCGCGAATGAAGGGTCGCGGCATGTATTGCAGCGTGTCCTGCCGGATCCCGTCGATTCCGGTCGTGCCGAGCCACCACAAGCTGTTCTGGATGAGGTACCGGGCCACTTCCGGTTCCCGCTGATTCATGTCGGCCAGGCGATCGGTAAACCAGCCGTCCACGATCGCCCGGACGGACGGGGCA
>DASYUH010000018.1 GCA_036001465.1 Candidatus Polarisedimenticolia bacterium | reverse complement strand
CCGGAGCGTTTCGGAGGGTGGTCGCCCTACTCATCCGCAGGGTTGCTCTGCACAATAATTGCATTCAATTATTTAGCATTGATTTATTTATTACTGACGCGGCATATCCGGCTCCGAAGCCATTGTCGATGTTCACCACCAAAAGGCCGGCGGCGCAAGAGTTGAGCATCCCCATGAGCGCGGCCACCCCTTTGATGCCTGTCCCATAGCCGACGCTGGTCGGTACACCTATGACCGGAACATCGACAAGGCTGGCCACGATGCTGGGGAGGGCTCCCTCCATGCCGGCCACGGTGATGATCACCCTGGCCTCCAGGAGCCTGTCCTTGTGATCGAGGAGGCGGTGGAGCCCCGCGATCCCGACGTCGTAGATTCGTCCGACCTGGTTTCCCATCACCTCCGCGGTCACCGCCGCCTCCTCGGCCACGTTCAGGTCGGAGGTCCCGGCGGCCAGGACCAGGACTCCCGGACGCCCCGGGGGGCGCGTGCCGGTCTCGAGCGTCACGGCGCGGGCCTCCGGGTGGTAGCGCGCCAGGCGAAAGCGCCTGCGAATCCCCTTGAAGGCGACGGGAGACACGCGCGTGACCAGGACCGGCTGCCGCTTCGCCGCCACCTTCCCCATGATGGCGACGATCTGGGACACCGTCTTCCCCTCGCCGAAGATCACTTCGGGGAAGCCACGGCGGAGATGCCGGTGGTGATCCACCTTCGCGAAGCCGAGGTCCTCGTACGGCAGGATCTTGAGCCGCCTGAGCGCCTCGTCCGCCGACACTGTCCCGCGGCGCACGCCTTCCAGAATCCTCTTCAGCTCCTTGAGATTCACGCTCGGCTCCCGGAGCGGGGATTATAGCGTTCGATCGGCTTGCCCCGGAATCTGCGACACCGGCGCGCGCGACTCAAGGGGCTCAGGATCTGCATGGGCGATCAGATGGGCGGGCCCCCACTCTTGGTTTGCCAGGAGCGCGCTCCGGGCGCCTCATGGTGAGTATCGTGGCTCGTGGCTGTGCTCAGAGCGGAATTGCAGCGAGCTTGCCGCCGGCAGGCGGCACCCGGAAGAGAAATGGCCGCCGGGTGAGGTGCCAGTTCCTCATCACCTGGCGGATAAGGTTCTTCTCGAAATCTCTCCGCCTCTACCCCGGCGACGTCTGGGCGCTCAATAACCGGGGGCCGGCGTACTTGAAGCTGGGGAAGCGGGTGAAGGCGCGGCGGGACTTTGAAGCGGCTCTCGGCACCGATCCACAATTCTTGCCGGCCCGGCGGAACCTGGAATCGCTGCGTGTCGAGCGGGCTTCGCCTGAAACCCCCTGAACGCCGTCCCTGAGTCCGGTCTCCCATGGCGAAAGAATCCTCGAAAATCCTGTTGCATTTCGAATGGCGTTAGCGTATCTTACACCTAGCGCGAATCGACCCTCTGCCCCCGTCCTTCGCGCCTTGGTTCGTGAGCTTTCACAACGTCTCCATTCTCTCGAGGTCCGAGCGTGCGCGTCGATGCCGTGTCCCCAGCCGAAGCTTCGGTCCCTCTCCGTCCGGTACCCGCCGCGGGTTCGGCGGCCGGCGGACCGGCGACCGGCGGACCGGCGGCTGGCGGACCGGCGGAATCGCGGGAGACCGTGCGCCTGGATCACGGGCAGTCGGTCGTTCCCGAGCCGCTCCTGGAGCCCGTGTGGGAAAACGACCGGCGTCACGTGATGAAGGACCTCGCGGCGTTTCTGCTCGACCGCCACCTGCGCCGTCTGGGGAGGATGCGCAATCCGATCGAGCTGCGCCTCGCCCGCCTTCTCGCCCGCCTGCAGGAGCGTTCCGGCTACCTCGAGCTCGGCTTCGCGCGACTCGCCGACTATGTCACCGAGCGCCTGGGGATTTCGGTGCGGCGGATGCAGGTCCTCGTCCAGATGCACGGGCGCCTCAAGAATCTCCCCCTGACTTCGGAGGCCTTCGCGCGCGGACGCGTCTCGCCGAGCCAGCTCCGTCTTCTCCTCCGTGTGGCGACGCCCGAGACGGAAGCGGCGTGGCTGGAGAAGGCGGCGCGCCTGAACGTCCGGCTGCTCGAGCGCGAGGTCGCCTCTTCTGAGACGGTTGTCACCCCTTCGCAGGCTTCCGGCAGCCTTCCACGACGGGACGGCAGCTCTCTCGATGACGACGAGGAGCCGGGGCACCCTGTTTCATTCGAATGCCCGGATGTGCTCCGGGCGCAGTGGGAGTGGGCCGTCGAGATCTGCCGGCGGGCCTCCGGCTCGACCGAGCCTCTGTGGCGCTGCGCCGAGTACATCGCCGCCGACTATCTTTCGGGCGTGCCCGATCTGCCGGCGCGGCTGGCCGGGTGCGTGGGCCCGCTGGGCGACGGCCGCGAGGTGGACGGCGCGTTCGGCCCTGGCCTGCCATCGAGCCCGGATTGTCCTGCGGCCGCGCCCGCCCATGACGACGACCCGGGGACCGACCTCTTCGAGGAGATCCTGCGCGGCTACGAAGAAGAACACGGTCCGCGCGGCTGGGCCCCGTCCGCCGATGACCTTGATGTGGTCCTTCCCGACTCGGTCCGTGACGACCCCGATGACGGCGCGCGCGAGATGGACCGGAAGCTCCTGGAGCTGGTTCGCCTCCGGCAGGGGCTCGCCTGGCAGCAGGGGCGGCTGCTGGCCACCTTCTCGACCTTGGACTTGCACCGGGCGCTTGGTTTTCTCTCCTTCGGAAGGTACTGCCGCGAGCGGGCCGGCCTGGGGATTCGCCGGGCCCGGCAGCTCATCGCCCTCGACCGGCGGTTGATCGAGCTGCCCCGACTGGCCCGTGCCTACCGGGAGGGGGAGGTCTCGTGGGTGAAGGCCTCGGCCGTCGCCCGCGTGGCGGACGAGTCGTCGGAGCAGGCCTGGATCCGGATGGCCCGCTCGGTCACGTTCCGTCGCCTGCGCGAGGAGGTTGCGGTGGTCGCCTCCCGGATCGAGGCCGATCCGCCCGACGGGGCTTGGAGGCTCCCGGCCTGGCAACCGGGACAATTCACACAGCCCGGCGGTATCTCCTCCTCGGGTGAAGTGCAGATCGACTCCCCCTGGAGAACCGGGAGGACTCCTTGGTCCGGCAGCGACGGCGGAGTGCAAATGTGTGCGGGCGTGTCGGCCGTCGACGGAGTGCGATCGTGCGCGTCCGCGGGGCACGCAACGGCCGGAACCCGGGTGCAAATGTGTGCGCCCTCCCGGTCGCGCGTACGGTTCTGGGCCCCCGACGACGTCGCCGCCCTCTGGCAGCACGCCCTGAACGTCTGCCGCCTGGTGGAGAACGGACCTGAAGATGGGCGGCCTCTCCGGGACTGGGAGTGCGTCGCCCTGATGATCGCCTCGTTCCTGCACACCTGGGACGTCAGCGGCGACCCGAAATGGCGGCGGGACCACCGGATCTTCGAGCGCGACGGCTGGCGCTGCCGGGTCCCCGGCTGCTCGTCGCGCCGCAACCTGCAGGTCCACCACGTGATCTTCCGGTCGCACGGGGGCGGCAACGAGGACGACAACCTGGCGGTGCTCTGCGCCACGCACCACCTGCAGGGGATCCATGCCGGACGGCTGCGCTGCCGAGGGTCCTGCGAGCGGAACCTGCTTTGGGAATTCGGCGCCGGCCATGGCGGGGTGCCGATCATGACGACCGTCGAGGAGGTCATCCAGGGCTCCGCGGATGACTGCGAGGACAGTAGCCGGGAGGACCTGGAGCATGCAGATGCCGCCAGCCGCTTCAACGTCTCGGGATCTGCTTGTAGACCAACCCGGATCGAGACATCTGGCTCGGGGCAGGACGCTCGGGATCGATTTTTGGGCCACTTCGGGGGAGTAACCGATGAAGTGTGAATATGACGGTGATTTCAGCAAGAGTGACCGGAAGGCCATTTATGACGTCAACACCCATGGGTGGCACGTGCAGATCGTCTTGCCGGACGGCGCGAACCCCGGC
>DASYUH010000017.1 GCA_036001465.1 Candidatus Polarisedimenticolia bacterium | reverse complement strand
ACCGCGTGCCCAGTGGATAAGGCGCGCAACTGGGCGATCGGAAGGACTTATGCCTCGAGGTGTGCGATCGCAGTGACCGGCTCCGGCCACCCCACGAACGCCCCGTCCGGCCCCGACCGCAACAAGCTCCGCACCACTATGCTAGAAGAGCGGTTCGCTCAGGGACTCGTCGAGGGCCCAGTTGTAGGTGTACACCGGCGTCTCGATCGGGACCGAGTACTTGACGATGATGTCGATGCGCCCGGAGGTGCGGCTGACCTGGACGTCCTTGCTCCCGACCGGCAGGGAGAGCTCTTTGGCCTTCGCCAGGATATTCTTCTTGATCAGCTGGTCGTCGTGGTGCGGCAGGGAGGCGAAGCGTGCCTGTTCGTCGATCGAGTCGCGGAATTCATAGACGTTGATCATGATCGGAACGATCTTCACTCCCAGGTAGACGAACGCCGCCAGGATCAGGATGGCGAACAGCGTCCCGAGCCGGCCCTCGCCTTTTTCGTCACGCAGGAACACGGTGCAGGCCCCCCTTCCATGCCGCAATGCGCGGTCCAGGCGAATATAGGAACCGCCCGGCGATGCGTCAAGCGGCCCGATGACAGGATTGTGATCGGACGGGGGCTCAGCGGATGAAGCGGAAGGTCCGCTCCCAGCGGGTGTCCGTGAAGAAGGCGCCGGCGCTCGTGAGCAGGCGATGGACCCCGGAATCGGGCCGCCGGCCCGCCGCCTGCGCGCCGTCGGGCCGCCTGCCCTCGAAGGACCAGTAGATCAGGATGCCGCGCCCGACGATGTGATCGCGGGGCACCAGCCCCCATTCGCGGCTGTCGCGGCTGTCGTCGCGATTGTCCCCCATGACGAAGTACTGCCCCTCCGGGATCGCCAGCGGCCCGAAGTTGTCCAGCTCGTAGGGAACCGAGCCGGGGTACTTGTGGCTGCCGTACGGCTCGATCAGAGGCACGTACCCTTCCTGCCCGGGCTTCTGGATGTAGACCACGCGGTCGACGATCTTGATGGTCTCGCCCGGCAGGGCGATGGCCCGCTTGACGTAGTCCTGGCGCTCGTCGTGGGGATAGCGGAAGACGATCACGTCGCCGCGCCTCACCGGGGCGATCGGCAGGAAGGCCCGCTCGATCGCGGAGGCCAGGGGGGTCAGGGCGAACTTGTTCACCAGGACGTAGTCTCCGACCAGGAGGGTGTCCTCCATGGAGGGGCTCGGGATGGTGAACGGCTGGAACAGGAAGGTGCGCACGAACAGGGCGAAGATGATGGCCACCAGCCCCGCCTGCGTGTACTCGAATACGAACCGCCTGGGCTTCAACGAGATCGCCATGCCCCGCCCCCGCCCAGATTATGGGACGATCGCCTGCCGGTTTCCACCGTCAATCGACCTTGAGAAGGGCCAGGAAGGCCTCCTGCGGGAGATCGACCCGCCCGACCTTCTTCATCCGTTTCTTCCCCTCCTTCTGTTTCTCCAGGAGCTTGCGCTTGCGGGTGATGTCGCCGCCGTAGCACTTGGCGAGGACGTTCTTGCGCATGGCCGCGACGTTCTCCCGGGCGACGATCTTGCTCCCGATCGCCGCCTGGATCGCCACCTCGAAGAGCTGACGCGGAATGACCTCGCGCAGCTTCTGCGCCAGGGCGCGCCCCTTCGGCGCGGCGCGGTCGCGGTGCACGATGAGCGACAGGGCGTCCACCGGCTCGCCGTTCACCAGGATGTCGAGCTTCACCAGGTCCGATTCCCACCAGCCCGTGTGGTGGTAGTCGAGCGAGGCGTAGCCGCGCGACAGGGTCTTGAGACGGTCGTAGAAATCGAGGACCACCTCGTTGAACGGCAGGTCGTAGGTGATCAGCACGCGGCTGGTGGTCACGTACTTGATCTCCTTCTGGATGCCCCGTTTGTCCTGGCAGAGCGCCAGGATCCCGCCGACGTGCTCGGGAGGGGTCAGGATGAGCGCCGTGATCACCGGCTCCTCCCAGCGATCGATCTTCTGCGGCGGCGGCAGCTTCGCCGGGTTGCTGACCTCGAGCGCCTCGCCGTCGGTGGTGGTGATGCGGTAGCGCACCGACGGCGCCGTGGTGATCAGCTCCATCTCGAAGTGCCGCTCCAGGCGCTGCTGCACGATCTCCATGTGCAGGAGCCCCAGGAAGCCGCAGCGGAACCCGAAGCCGAGCGCCTCGCTGGTCTCCGGCTCGACCGTGAAGGACGAGTCGTTGAGGCGCAGCTTGTCGAGGGCGTCGCGCAGGTTGTCGTAGGACGACTCGCCGATCGGGAACAGGCCGGCGAAGACCATCGGGCGCATCTCCTGGAAGCCGGGGAACGCGGTCGCCGCGGGACGGCGGGCGTCGGTGACCGTGTCCCCGATCTTGACCTCGGCGGAGTTGCGGATGTTGGCGATCAGGAACCCGACCTCGCCGACCGACAGGGAGTCGACCGGCACCAGCTTCGGCGTCAGGAGCCCCAGCTCCTCGAGGTCGTACTCGCGGCCCGTGGCCATCAGCCGGATGCGCATCTTGCGGCTGAGGGTCCCGTCGATGACGCGCGCCAGGATGATCACCCCGCGGTAGACGTCGAACCACGAGTCGAAGATCAGCGCCTTCGGCGGCCCCTGGGGATCCCCCTTGGGATTCGGGACATCGCGCACCACCGCCTCGAGGATGTCGCGCACGCCCGTTCCTTCCTTGGCGGAGCACAGGATGGCGCCGTGCGCGGAGATGCCGATGATGCTCTCGATCTGGTCGACGACGCGCTCCGGCTCCGCCGACGGCAGGTCGATCTTGTTGATGACCGGCAGGACCGCCAGGTGGTGGTCCACCGCCATGTACGAGTTGGCCAGCGTCTGCGCCTCGACCCCCTGGGAGGCGTCCACGACCAGGACCGCCCCCTCGCAGGCCGAGAGCGATCGCGACACCTCGTAGGCGAAGTCGACGTGCCCCGGCGTGTCGATCAGGTTCAGGCGGTAGCTCTGACCGTCCCCGGCCTTGTAGTCGAGCGCCACGGCGTGGGCCTTGATGGTGATGCCGCGCTCGCGCTCGAGGTCCATGCCGTCCAGGATCTGGTCCGTCATCTCTCGCTTCGTCAACGCGCCGGTCAGCTCGAGGATGCGGTCGGACAGGGTGGTCTTGCCGTGGTCGATGTGGGCGATGATGCAGAAGTTGCGGATCAGCCGGGGGTCCATTCCTAGTAGTCGAGGCCGGGATCGGCGTTCTGCGACAGGTCCGCGATCTCCCCCCGGACGAGCCTGCGGCGGCCGACCTCGGCGATCATCACGGCGTTGTCGCCCGCCAGCGCGGGGCTGACGGCGAAGCTGCGAAGGCCTGCCTTGCCGGCCTCCTCGGCGAGCCGCGCGCGGAGAAGCGAGTTGCAGGCCACCCCCCCCGACAGGCAGATCGAGCGCGCCGCCTCGCGGCGGGCCACCGTCAGGACGCGCTTCACCATGAACTCCACCACGGCCGACTGGAACGACGCCAGAAGGTCGCGCGTCTCCTGGTCCGGCTCGCCCGCGGGGAAGGGGCGGTCGAGCCCGCGCTCCCTGGCGTGCCGCAGCACGGCCGTCTTGAAGCCGCTGAACGAGAAATCGAGGCTGCCGTCCGACATCTTCGGCGGCGAGAAGCGAACGGCCTTGCGGTCGCCGGTCTTCGCCAGGCGATCGACCGCCGGGCCGCCGGGGTAGCCCAGGCCGACGAGCCTGGCCACCTTGTCGAACGCCTCCCCGGAGGCGTCGTCGCGGGTCCGCGCCAGGCGCTCGGTGCGGTCCTCGTCCCGCGACAGGTACAGCGAGGTGTGCCCCCCGGAGGCGATCAGGCTGACCGCCGGGAACGGCAGGTCGGGGTGCTCGAGGAAAACCGAGCGCAGGTGTCCCTCGAGGTGGTTGACGGCCAGGAGCGGGATGGCCCGGACGTAGGCGATCGCCTTGGCCGCCTGGAGGCCGACCAGGAGCGATCCGACCAGCCCCGGTCCGTACGTGACCGCCACGGCATCGAGATCGGCGAGCCGGACGCCGGCCCTCTTGAGGGCCAGGTCGACGACGGCGTCGATGCGCTCGAGGTGATGGCGCGACGCCAGCTCCGGGACGACCCCGCCGTACGCGCGGTGGATGTCGGTCTGCGAGGCGATGACGTTCGACAGGATGGTCCGTCCACGCAGGACGGCCGCCGCCGTCTCGTCGCAGGACGATTCAATCCCCAGGATGACTGGATTCTCGGCGATCGTCATCGTGTCCGTGGCCCCGCGCGCCCGCCGGGGCGTCAGCCGCGCGCCGGGCGGGCCTCGCGCACCGGCTTGCGGGGCCGGCGGGAGGCGGAAGGGGTGCCGCGCAGGGCGGCGAGGCTCCTGGTGTACGGCGGCCGCGCCACGCCGCGCTCGGTGATGATCGCGGCAATCAGGCGGTGCGGCGTGACGTCGAAGGCGGGGTGGATGACCGGCACCCCCTCCGGCACGATGCGCCGGCCGCCGATGCTCGTGACCTCGAGCGGGCCGCGCTCTTCGATCGGGATGTCGGCCCCCGTCGAGGCGGACGGGTCGAGCGTCGAAATCGGCGCGGCGACGTAGAACGGCACGCCGTGCGCCTGCGCCAGGACGGCGACCTGGTAGGTGCCGATCTTGTTCGCCGTGTCGCCGTTCCTGGCGATGCGATCCGCGCCGACGACGCAGAGGTCGATCTCCCGCTTCTGGAACAGGTGCCCCGCCATGCCGTCGGTCAGGACGGTGACGGGAATGCCGTCGCGCTGCAGCTCCCATGCGGTCAGGCGGGCCCCCTGCAGGAAAGGGCGCGTCTCGCAGGCGTAGACCGCCACCCGCTTCCCCTCCTCGGCGGCCGCCCGCACCACGCCGAGCGCGGTGCCGTATCCGGCCGTGGCCAGCGCCCCCGCGTTGCAGTGCGTCAGGACGCGGCAGGACACGGGCAGCAGGGCCGAGCCGTGCCGCCCCATGGCCTTGTTCGCCTCGACGTCCTGCGTTTGAATGGCCACGGCCTCGTCCTTCAGGGCGGCCTGGAGACGGGGAAACGGGTCGCTCTTGTGCGCCTCGAAGCAGAGGCGCATCCGCTCGATCGCCCACGACAGGTTCACCGCCGTCGGGCGGGTCGCCGCCATGAGGCGGGCCAGCGACTCGAAGCGGCCGCGGCGCTCGTCTCCCGGGCCTGCGGCCTCGCGCCGGAACCCGAGCGCGATCCCCATGGCCGCGGCCACGCCGATCGCCGGCGCGCCGCGGATCGCCATGTCGCGGATCGCGTCCGCCACCTCCTCCGGCGAGCGCAGGGTGAGATACGTTTCCTGCTCCGGGAGGCGACGCTGATCGAGCATCACCACGCCCTCGTCCGTCCACTCGATCGTCCTGAACATTGCGGCGCCATGTTACTGGAAACGGCACCAGGGGCGCAATTGCAGGGGGCGGGTCCCATTATTCAGTCCGGACAATGGAGTCCGGCTCGCAACAAGCGGGTCGGCGCATGCCGATCCGGCGGAACGCCCGCGCCGCGCCGTCCGATTGCCCAGAAACCCGTTGACAAGACTGAGGGTTGGCCGTATCTGGAACCCAAACAGGTGACGTGCTGGGTGACAGATCTGTAAGGCCCGAGCTGAGTCCCTTTGCTCCCGGTCCGGGACGCAAGGGGTCGTGTTTTCTGGAGGGGCTGATGCGCAAGTCGGGGAATCCTGGATCCCTGCCGTTTGTGGCTTCTGCCGCCGTCGTCCTGGCGGCTCTTTTCATGTTCGGGCTGGGGGTGAGTCTGGCCGGAAGAGACCCGGGCGCGGGAAACAAGAGGTCGATCGGAAGGCAGAAGGGGCTCACATTCGAGGAACGGTTCGGTCCCGACAGCTCCTATGAATTCTGGCAGCAGACGCACCTGCCGCGCGCCACGGAGCGCGGGCCCGGCCTGTCCCCCTTCGGCGAGGCCTTCAAGTCGATCCCCGAGCCGCGCGATCGCCGCGGCCTGGTCCTGACCTCCCTCGGCTTCGTCGACCTGAAGCAGCCGCACGGGCTCGATGCCCTGCCCGCGGGGCTCCTGCGCAAGGCCACGCACGGACGCGCCGGCCGCGGCGGAATCGCGCCGGGCGCCAACCTGATCCAGGTGTCCGCCGCCGCGATCAGCGATCTGGGCCTGGAAGAGGTCGAGCGGCGCCTCGGCCAGTCGGGCCGGATCGTCGGCGTCCTCCCCGAGCGGGCCTTCCTGGTCCGCGCACACGACGCCGCTGCCCTCGAGCGCCTGGCCGGCCTGCCGATCGTCGAAGCCATGATGCCGTACCACCCGGGGCTCAAGATCGACCGCACGCTCGGCCGCACGCCGTTCATCCAGAAGAGCCGGGCGCTCAGCTCGAGGCTCGAGCTGATCGTGGCCGCCTGGCCCGGATCCCGGCCGGAGGAGATCGCCGAGATGCGGCGCGCCGTGGAGACCGTGGCGGGCGCGCGCGCGGTGAGCGACTACTCGGGGGACGGCACGGTGCTGCGGGCCGATGCGGAGGCCGCGCGGGTGCCGGCCATCGCGGCGATCGACGCGGTCGGCGCGGTGCAGGAGATCCCGGAGTATGTTCTGTCGAACTCCGAGGGGGCCAGCCTGGTCATGACCGGGAGCGTCGAGGACACCCTCGGAGCCCGGCCATACCACGACATCGGCGTCGACGGCGGCGGCATCGACACCAACGGCGATGGCAAGCGGATCAACGACGGCACCGACCTGGTGCCGCCGCAGGTCGTGGCGGTGACCGACAACGGGTTGAGCTTCGACTCGGCGCAGTTCTCGCAGACCGCCACGCAGGCGATCGGCATCCAGGCGCCCATCGGGTCGCGCCATCGCAAGGTCCAGGCGATCCAGTCGATTCTCGACAACGGCGACACCTGCGACGGCGCCCTCTTCGGGAGCGGCACGCACGGCAACGTGGTGGCGGGGGCGATCGCCGGCAATCCCTCCGCGCTCGGGGTGTTCGTCAGCAAGTCGATCCTCCTCGGACGGCCGACGATCACCGGCATCAATCTGGACGGCATCGCGAAGGGCGCGCGCATCATCATGCAGGACGCCGCCGACCCGTCGCGCTGCCTGTACAACGAGCTCATCGAGCTGGGGGGCAACGTCATCCCCGGGAACATGGACACCACCGTGCTCATGCAGGCGCGCAACGGCAGCAGCAACGTCCACCTGCACGTGCTGCCGTTCGGCGTGCCGAACTTCGACAACGTCCTCGCCAATCCCCAGAACGGCACCTACACGATCGATTCGCACCAGATCGATCAGTTCCTGGTCAACAACCGGGACTACATGGTGTTCGTGCCGGTCGGCAACCAGGGATCGGCCCCGTCGCAGGTGTCCAAGCGTCTCTATCCCGACCTGTTCGACGGGACCACCGCGGACAACGATCCCAACGCGCCCGCCGGCCTGGAGATCCCGCCTCCCGCGACCGCCAAGGACATCGTCTCCGTCGGCAGCCACCGCTACGACATGCAGACCTACGCGGGGGCCCTGAACGAGGAGGAAACCTCCTCCCCCTGGTCGTCGCGCGGACCGGCGACCCCTCTCTCCCTGCGCACCGCCCCGATCCTGCTGTCGGCGGGGGATGATTTCAGCGGGCTGTTCGGCGCCCCGGGCACCTCGGGGGTCGCCGTCCTGAGGAGCCGCGACAACAACAACACCGGTACCGTGGAGGCCCAGATCGACGAGGGGAACCTCGGGACGTCCTACGCCTCGGCCTACGCCACCGGCGCGGGGGCCCTGGTGCGCGACTATTTCGCCCAGGGCTTCTACCCCACCGGCAGCCGCACCACGGGCAACCGGATGCCGGGCCTCTCGGGGGCCCTGGTCAAGGCGGCCCTGGTGGCGAGCGCGAACTTCATGGAGAACATCGGGGTCAGCGACCTCCCCATCGTCGCCGATCGGCTGATCGCACAATCGAGAGCGCTCAACATGGGGTCGGTGTCGGGGACGCCGGTCGGCGTCCTGGGGAACAACGAGCAGGGATACGGCCGGATCCAGCTCTCCTCCGTCCTGCCGATTCCCAACTGGCCGCCGTCCAAGGCGATCGGGCTCCCCAACACGCTCGAATACCCGGCGGCGGGCCTGCTGATCTTCGACGACATCGGCACCGGCGCGCCGCCGATCAACAACACCACGAACGCCGACGTCGCCCGCACCTTCCTGGTCAACTCGCCCAACACGACGATCCTGACCGGCGGCGGCCGGGTCGTGTCGATCGGGAGCCTGCGGGTGGCCCTGGCCTGGACCGATCCCCCCGACGCGGCCGAGGGGAACGGCACGCTGGTGAACGACCTCGATCTCGAGCTGGAGTCCCCGGGCCGGGACAACTGCCTGTTCCAGGGGGACGTCGCCCCGGGCGGCATCGCGTGCGGGGCGTCGAGCGCCAACGACAACATCCTCTACGACGGCAACGTCTACCAGACCGGGGGAGGACCGCGCGTCGGCCAGTGGTCGCAGGGGCGGGGCGCCGTCGACCCCAATCTCGGCGACACGCGCAACCCCGTGGAGGCGATCCACCTGTCGGCCGTGCGCGTCGACAACCTGGGACAGCCGGCCGACTCGCAGCTTCCGGTCGGCACGTGGCGCGTGCGCGTGAAGCGCGGCGCGGGCGGCGCGGTGCCGGGGCAGATCAGCGCCATCATCGGCGCGAACGAGGACGCCAACGGCAACTTCCGCCTGGACGGCACGGAGGACACGGACGGCGACGGCCTTCTGGACGCCGGCGGGCAGCCGTACGCGCTGGTGATCGCCGGCCCGGTCCTCGGGTCCGGCTCGCAGACCTGGGGCGGCACGACGCACACGTTCCCGGCGAGCACCGTCGATCTGGACAAGGGGGTCTACGGCTGCGCCGACGACGTCGAGGTGCAGGTGTTCGACGCGGACGCCACGACGGCCAGCATCGGCTCGGCCATCACGCTGACGGTGCAGGATGCCGCGGGGAACGTGCTCGACACCGAGCGCGGCTTCGCCTTCACCGAGAGCCCGGCGGGAAGCAAGGGCTTCAAGTCGGTGAAGGTGCCCGTGCGCCAGGCCTCGCCGAACGCGGTGTCGAACAACGGCCTGCTGGAGGCCGACACCGGGCGCTTCATCGTCGCCGACTACACCGACGCGCCCGTGAGCGGCCAGGCGCGCGGCACGGTGCGCTGCGATCCGGAGCTGTTCGCCGGCGTCCTGCACGTGACCAACCAGAACGACGGCCCGGTGCTGGTCGCCGGAGGCTGCGATCGCGACCAGTTCCCCGACGCGGGCGAGATCGTGTCCTACACCATCGCGATCGTGAACACCAACCGCGGCGACGATTACACGTCAGTGGTCGCGACCCTGACGCCGTCGGGGCCGGGGGCCGCGGCGGTGACGGTTCTCGATTCCCCCAAGGGGATCGGCCGGCTGCCGGGAGGAGCGAGCACCGCGATCGGGTTCTCGCTCAAGATCGACGGCGCGATCCTGAACGGCCTGCCGGTCGCCAGCCGCGCGGTCACCCTGACCCTCGGCCTCGACTCGAGCAATCGATCGAAGGTGATCGGGAGGCAGACCTTCGCGTTCACGCACGCGCTGAACGCCGACCGCGAGGCGTTCCACTACTCGACCGACTTTCCGACCGGCGGGCGCGAGGTGCGCGACCTGAACCGCAACCTCCAGGTCGACAAGGCCGATGTCATCGATCCGTTCATGACCATCCAGATCCCGGACGAGGACATCACCTTCTCGTCGCTGTTCTTCTCCGACGGGGGGCTGGTGCGCAACGTCCTGGGCGAGGACCTGGACGGCGACGGCGTGCAGGACCCCAACGAGTTCGACGTCATCCCGAACGGCACGCTGGATCCCGGCATCCTGTTCGGTCCGGGCGGGCCGGACTCGCGCGACAAGGTCCCGTTCACCTTCGACCGTAACGACGGCGGCTTCTTCCCGGTTCGCCACCCGGTCAGCATCCCGGGAAACGTCCAGGGCGGGACCATCTGGGAGCACCAGCGCTCCGGAATCTGCGGCTTCCAGTCGGCGAACGACGACAACAACCCGGCCGCGTTGTTCCAGAACCTCGGCGCCGGAGTCTGGCACACCGGAGACGGCGACACCACGACCCCGGCGGACACCGCGCTCGGGTGCGACAACTACGCCATGCCCCAGGAGCCCAACACGCCGATCCAGGCCGAGCGGATCATGGACGTCCTGATCTCGCCGATCATCGCCCAGGTGCGCCAGCTGCCCGACTCGCGGGGCTTCCCGTACACCGTCGAGTTCCAGCGCCTGGCGATCAACTTCAATCTGCAGACCTTCGACGAGTTCGCCGGCGGCTTCGTCAACCTGGACACCAATCTCGAGAGCGACGACCGCAACTGCCTGCTCTGCCAGACCGTGTTCTACCCGCGCTTCGGCGGCGTCTACTACAACACCTGGCATTTCGACACCTACAACTACGGCATCGACCCGGCCAACGACGACATCGTCTCTCAGCGGACCTTCGGCGCCCTGTTCGACCAGAACGGATCGATCGTCGGCAGCGGCCTGATCGAAGGAAACGAGAAGGGGTTCTCGGGCTTCACCCAGAACACCAACCCGAACAGCCGGAGCCCGATTCCGGAGGCGGCCCCCGATTTCATGCCGTACCCGCGCCCGATCGATCCCCTGCCGCTCGCCGCGGACGGCCACCCCGTCGACCGGCGGCCGGCCGGCCCGACCCGCAACTACGATTTCTCGCTGATCAACTACCTGGATGGCCAGGTCTTCCCGGAGACCGGCCCGGGCGCGTTCGAGCCGGGCGGCTTCTTCAGCTCGGGGCCGACCGGCACGCGCTGGCAGTTCGAGATCGGGTTCTTCGTGATCGAGAGCGCGGCCGGCGTGGCCGATTACGGCCTGGCGATCGACGACCCGGTGCTGGAGTGGGACGAGGTCCACCCGGTGGACGAGAGCCAGTTCGTCCCGCCCCACACGCCCGCGTGCCAGCGCTTCGGCGCGCCCGGGCAGGCGGCGGGGCAGCAGTGCGCCACGCTGGTCGTGGACCGCACCTCGCTCTACCAGTGCGACGAGGCGATCGAGGTGACGGTCAACGATCCGAAGGTGGCGGGGGCGCCCTCGGTGACCGTGCTGGCCGCGACGGAGAGCGACTCGAAGCCGATCACCACGGGCGTGAACCGCGTCAACATGCCGATCAAGAGCTTCCCCCTGCCGGCGGTGGCCCCCGGGATCTTCCGGGGCACGATCACCGTGACCGGGCAGTTCAACAATCCCGGGACCCTGTTCGTCACGCCGTACCTGGATCAGACGCTCAACGTCTATTACATCGATCCGCTGTGCGACGGGGACGCCGACGGCCAGGTCGGAGAGCGCACCTTCGACAACCTGGACGGCGACAACCTCATGGCGCCGCCGCTCGGGAACGACAAGTGCCCCCAGATCTACGATCCGGGGAATGCCGACGCCGACAACGACGGCCTCGGCAACTTCTGCGACAACTGCCCGGGGCTCCCGAACGCGAACCAGAGCGACCTCGACGCCGACGGGGTCGGCGATGTCTGCGACCTCGACGACGTCGACTTCGACGGCGTGTCGAACCAGCTCGACAACTGCCCCGACGTCTACAACCCGCTCCAGGTGCCGGTCAGCGGGCAGAACCCGCAGGGCGAGGCGTGCGCCCAGACGGGCGATCGGGACCTCGACGGGATCCAGGACAAGAACGACAACTGCGTCCGCACCTACAACCCGACGCAGACCAACAGCGATGGCAACGACGGCCTCGGCGATGCCTGCGACGGCGACTGCCAGGGGGCCGCGAAGACCGACCTCGCCACCGGGTCGTGCAACCGGTCGAACACCATCGTCTGTCCCGCGAACCCTTGCCCGACCACCGGCCACTGCAGCGATACGCCGGGGACGATCTGCGCCGCCACCAGTGACTGCCACGGACCCGGCAACACCTGCATCGAAATCAGCCCGGAGGTCTGCGTCCGGTCGGGGGTCGTCAACACCGGCGGCTGCTCCACCAGGAACGACGACACGGACGTGGACAAGGTCCCCGACGCGGTGGACGACTGCCCCACCGTCTACAACGCCGCGGTCATCCTCAACACCTTCCGCCAGCAGGACTCCGACTCGGACGGCCTGGGGGACGCCTGCGACCCGGTCGGATCGTGGGACGACGACAACAGCGGGACCCCGGACGACATCGTGAGCTACGGCGTGGAGGTCGCCTGCCGCGCCCTGCCTCTGGCCCGGCTCATCGTCAAGAGCGTGAGCGCGGGGGACGTGGACGGCGATCGCGACATCTTCCCGGACAGCGGGGAGAAGGCGCGCATCTACCTCACCGTGCAGAACGCCGGGACGTTCGACCTCACCAACGTCAACCTGGTCGTGAACAGCAGCGACACGGACATCGCCTGCATCACCCGGCCGAGCATCTTCCGGCCCCTGTTCCGCGCGGGGGAGACCCTGGTCCTCGGAACCTCCGGCCCGAACAAGATCGCCGGCGACGGCGACGACACCGGGGACTACTTCGAGCTGGTCACCAAGACGACGATGCAGAGCCTCTCCGGCTCGAACCCGGCGGCCCTGGACCTGACCCTCACCCTGACCTCGGCGGAATCGCTGGGGACGGTGAGCCAGGTGCCGGTGCGGGTCCTGGCCGATCTCAACGTCCCCCCCGGATCGGTGCAGACCAAGGTCCTGGGCCCCGACGGGTCCCCCGGCACCAGCGACGACGGCCAGATCGTCGAGACCTTCGACACGGATCGGGACGGCGACGGCGTCGTCTCGGTGAATGACCTGCCGAACGGCACGCCCAACATCCACAACGACACGATCGGCGTGACCGTGCGCACCACCCTGGGGGGGATCGGCGGCCTGGCCGCCGTCGCCTGCGGCGGATTCATCGTGCCCCCCGCCGATCCCGGCTGCATCATCGATCCGGACAACGAGATGGACTGGCACATCCACTGTCCGGCGAGCCCCGTGGAGGACAGCTGCCCCAACAGCGCAGGCCACCAGACACCGACGGACGGGCGGCTGGCGTACAACGGGAAGAATTCGCTGCACTGGGGCTACCACTTCAGCACCACGAACCGGGCCGACGGCGACACCACCAAGTTCCGGCAGATGGCCGCCTTCATGACCAACCCGATCAACCTGGCCCTCTTCCCCGATCCCGGCGACCTGATCCTGTCCTTCTTCCACATCGCCAGCATGATGAGCAACGACGATGGCTTCAATGCGAAGCCCTTCCACGCCTTCGACTACGGCGATGTGCAGATCCAGATCGACCAGGACCCCCTCCCGGGCACCGATGCGTTCGGCTACTGGGACAAGCTGGTGCCGTTCGAGAACGTCTACGACCACATCCCGCAGGTCTGGAGCGAGTTCCAGACCTCTCCGACCTACTGCCAGTTCACGCCCGCCGACGGGGGCACGGCGCCGCCGGCCCCGCGCGGCTTCCACGAGACGATGTGCTGGCCTTTGGGGGTCTGGTCGAACTGCGGCTGGCAGTGGGACCAGACGACGACGAAGGAATGCCCCGGCCCCGGACAGGCCGGCAGCCAGGGGACCGGCAACTGGGTCCAGACCAGGTTCGACCTGTCGCCGTACCTGGGTCAGCGGGTGAGGATCCGCTGGATCGCCGAGTCGTGGGAATTCAACGCCACGGGACAGTCGTACGAGCAGGAGGGGGGCTCGTGGGACAACCTGATAGACGACGACGGCTGGTGGGTGGACAACATCGTCCTCACGGGCGCCCTCACGACCCAGCTCACGGCGTCGCCGGACACCAGGCCGCCTTCGTCCGGGGCCTGCCCGGCGATCTGCAATCCCGGCGTCGGCGATCACGGCACGACCGGGGCGCTGACCATCCGGGACGCCAACAGCGACACGGTCTTCGAGCGGGGAGAGCGGCTGACCCTCGACGCCTCGGCGTCCTCCCTGCCGGGGGGCTGCGTCGGCGGCGTGGCGCAGTACCGCTTCGTCAGGGACGGCAAGGTGGTGCAGGACTGGACCACCAACAACTCCTACATCGACGCCCCCCTGGTGGACGCCAGCTACCAGCTCCTGGTGCGCTGCAGCGCCGACTTCACGTGCACCGGCACGACCGGCGCGACCGCCATGGCGCGCGTCTACACGGGCGACGGGGAGGACATCTTCATGACCCTGACGCAGGGGAGCGGGGGGGCCTCCTCCATGGCCTGGCCGGCCCGGCCGCAGCCGACGTCGGTCAACGGATACGATGTCTACCGGGGCACGGTTTCGATCGCGACGCCCGGCGACCCGACGTACGCCACGCTCTCCTGCCTGCGGCCGGACGTGCCGCAGCAGGCGATCGGGACGACGGTCTCGGTCCTGGACGGCGCCGCCCCGGTCTCGGGGCAGGGCTTCTACTACCTGGTCGGCCACAGCGCGGTGGCGTCCGGGGGGCTCGACGCCCTGGGGAAGAAGAGCAGCGGCACGATCATCGTCGCGCCGACGGTGTGTCCGTAGGCGCGTAGGCGAATTTCCGGCTGCCCGGCGGCAGCGGCGTCATTGGGGGGGCGTCGCGCGCGGGGTGGAGGGACGAAGGCGGGACCCGCCCGGGTCCCGCCTTTTGTGTGATAGCTTCTTTCCGTGAGCCACCGCAAGGACCGCACCCTCGGGAAACTCCTGGAAGAGTGGGCCGAGGGCCCGCTGCGCGAGTCCCTGTCGCGCCTCCCGGAGCGCTCGCCGCGGTTCGAGACGTCGAGCGGGATCCCTCTGGAGAGGCTGTACACTCCGCTGGACGTCCAGGGGATTCCGTACGCCGAGGACCTGGGGTTCCCGGGCGCCTTCCCGTTCACCCGCGGCGCGCAGCCGACCATGTACCGCAGCCGCTTCTGGACCATGCGCCAGTACGCCGGCTTCGGCGACGCACGCGAGACCAATCGCCGGCTGCGCTACCTTCTGGGGCTCGGGCAGACGGGCCTCTCGGTGGCCTTCGATCTCCCGACCCAGATGGGGTTCGACAGCGATCACGCGCTGGCGCAGGGGGAGGTCGGTCGCGTCGGGGTGGCGATCGATTCGATCGACGACATGCAGGCCCTCCTGCACGATCTGCCGCTCGACCGGGTCTCGACCTCGATGACGATCAACGCGACGGCGGCCATCCTGCTCGCCCTATACGTCGCCGTGGCCCGCGCGCGCGGGGTCCCGCCCGCGAGCCTGTCCGGCACGGTGCAGAACGACGTCTTGAAGGAGTACATCGCGCGCGGGACCTACATCTATCCGCCGGCCGCCTCGCTGCGCATCGCCACCGACCTGTTCGCCTGGTGCCGCGAGACCCTGCCGCGCTGGAACGCCATCAGCGTCAGCGGCTACCATATCCGCGAGGCGGGTTCGACGGCGGTGCAGGAGGTGGCCTTCACCTTCGCCAACGGCATCGCGTACCTCGAGGCGGCGCGCGCCGCCTCGCTTCCGGTTGAAGAGATCGCCGGGCAGATGTCGTTCTTCTTCAACGCCCACAATGATTTCCTGGAGGAGGTCGCCAAGTTCCGCGCGGCGCGCCGCGTCTGGGCCCGGATCATGAAGGAGCGCTTCAAGGCATCCGGAGCGCGCGCCATGCAGATGCGCTTCCACGCCCAGACCGGCGGCTCCACGCTGACGGCGCAGGAGCCGCTCAACAACGTGGCGCGCGTCGCGGTGCAGGCGCTGGCGGCCGTCCTGGGAGGGGCTCAGAGCCTGCACACCAACGCCATGGACGAGGCGCTCGGGCTGCCGACGGAGCAGTCGGCGACCGTGGCGCTGCGCACGCAGCAGATCCTGGCCGCGGAGAGCGGCGTGGCCGACACCGTGGACCCGCTCGGCGGCTCGTACGCGGTCGAGGCCCTGACCAAAGAGATCGAGACGCGCGTGCGGGCGTATCTCGAGGCGATCGATCGCCTGGGAGGCACCGTGAAGGCGATCGAGGCCGGCTACCAGCAGAAGGAGATCCAGGAAGCGGCGTTCCGCCACCAGAAGGACGTGGACGCCGGACGCCGGGTCATCGTCGGGGTCAACCGGTTCAGGGACGAGGCCGCCCCGGAAGGCGCCTCCGGGATGCCGCTCCAGAGGATCGACCCGCGCCTCGAGGAGGACCAGCGCGCGCGCCTCAAGGCGTTCAAGGAGGGCCGCGACGGCGCGTCCGCGCAGGCGGCCCTCCAGGGCGTCGAGCGTGCGGCCCGGGACGGGGACAACCTCCTGCCGCGCATCCTGGCCGCGGTCGAGGCGCGGGCCACCGTGGGCGAAATCGCCGACCGGCTGCGCGCCGTCTTCGGCACCTATCGGCCGGCCGTCGTCTGAAAAGCGGCGGTCCGGGGGCGCCCGCGCCGCGGGGGGAAAGCCTGTTGAGCATCCTCGAGGTCACCGACCTGTCGACCCATTTTGGATCCGGGCCCGGAGAAGTGCGCGCCGTCGATCGGGTCTCCTTCCATGTCGACGAAGGGGAGACGCTCGGCCTGGTCGGCGAGTCGGGGTGCGGCAAGAGCGTCACGGCGCTGTCTCTCCTGCGCCTCGTCCCGCCTCCGGGCCGTATCGTTTCCGGGCGCATCGTCTACAAGGGGACCGACCTGACGGCGCTCCCCGAGAAGAAGATGCGCGCCTACCGCGGCCGCGAGATCGCCCTCATCTTCCAGGAGCCGTCCACCGCCCTCAACCCGGTGTTCACCGTCGGCTACCAGATCGCCGAGGGGCTCATCGTCCACGGCATGATGAAGAAGAAGGAGGCGCTCCGGGAGGCGGTGCGGCTGATGCAGGTGGTCCGCATCCCCGATGCCGAGCGCCGCGCCCGCGAGTACCCGCACCAGATGTCGGGTGGGACGCGCCAGCGCGTGCTGATCGCCATGGCGCTGGCCTGCCGCCCGTCGATCCTGGTCGCCGACGAGCCGACGACCGCGATCGACGTCACCATCCAGGCGGAGATCCTGGACCTGCTGCGCAGCCTCAAGCGGGATTTTCGCCTGTCGCTCATCCTGATCACGCACAACCTCGGGGTCATCGCCGAGACCGCCGACCGGGTCGCGGTCATGTACGCCGGCCGCCTCGTCGAGGAGGCGCGGGCGGCCGACCTGTTCGCCTCGCCCCGGCACCCGTACACGGCCGGCCTGCTGCGATCGGTGCCCCGCCTCGGCGAGGCCGGCGCGTCCCTGCCCGGCGGCCGCAAGCAGCGCCTCCCGTCGATCGAGGGGAGCGTGCCCGACCTGCTCCACCTGCCTTCCGGCTGCGCCTTCCACCCGCGCTGCCCGGACGTCATGCCGGAATGCCGCGAGCACGCTCCGCGCTTCCTCCCGATCGGCGCAGCGGCGGGGGTGGCCACCTCGCCGGGAAGCGCGGGGGCCGTCGCCTGCTTCAAGCACCACGACACGCAGGGGCGGCCGCGATGACGTCGGGTGGCGGCACCGGCGCCGCGCCGGCCCGGCCGGGCCCGCTCCTCGAGGTGCGGGACCTCGTGAAGCACTTCCCGATCCGGCGCGGACTGTTCGCCTCTGTGTCGGGCTGGGTGCGGGCGGTGGACGGGGTGTCGCTGTCGATAGCGCCCGGAGAGACCCTGGCCCTGGTCGGGGAGTCGGGGAGCGGCAAGACGACCACCGGACGCTGCATCCTGAGGCTGATCGACCCGACCAGGGGCTCGGTCCGCTTCGACGGCGCCGATCTCCTGGCCCTGCCGCCGCGCGCCATGCGCCGGATGCGGCGGCAGATCCAGGTGATCTTCCAGGACCCGTACGGTTCGCTCAACCCGCGCATGCGGGCCGGGACGATCGTGCGCGAGCCGCTCGACATCCACCGCATCGGGGCGGGCCGCGCCGAGCGCGACGATCGGGTGGCGGCCCTCCTGCGCCGCGTCGGGCTCGACCCCGCGATGCGCGACCGCTACCCGCACGAGTTCTCGGGGGGCCAGAGGCAGAGGATCGGCGTGGCCCGGGCCCTGGCCCTGCAGCCGCGACTCATCGTGGCGGACGAGCCGGTGTCGGCGCTCGACGTCTCGGTGCAGGCGCAGGTGATCAATCTCCTCATGGAGCTTCAGGAGGAATACGGCATCGCCTACCTGTTCATCGCGCACGACCTGGCGGTGGTGGAGCGCATCGCCGACCGCGTGGCGGTCATGTACCTGGGCCGCATCGTCGAATCCGGATCGCGGGAGGAGATATTCAAGAACCCCCTTCATCCGTATACTAGGGCCCTCCTGCAGGCGATTCCGATCCCCGACCCGGCCAGGGCGAGGGAGCGGCAGGTGCTGCGCGGCGACCCGCCGTCTCCGGCGCAGCCGCCGCCCGGCTGCCGGTTTCATCCGCGCTGTCCCAGCGCGATTGA
>DASYUH010000016.1 GCA_036001465.1 Candidatus Polarisedimenticolia bacterium | reverse complement strand
GGCGACGACGGCCGGTCCGCCCGACTTGCCGCCCCCTTTCAGGTGCTTGTCCACCGCCTCCGGCCGGTAGTCGAATTCATCGGACAGGAACGGACGGGCATCGCGCACGAAATCGGGGAGCCGCTTCGACCGCGCCTTGAGCGCCTCGACGACTCCCAGGAACCGGGCGCGGCGTGCGCCCCCCTCGTCGAGGTCACCCGCCCAGAGGCCCCCGGCCTGCAGTCCGGGGCGGATCATCGCGGCCAGGACGTCGGGGGGCAGATCGTTTATGTACTGGCTGTTGAGCCACTCGAGCTTCTGCTCGTCGAAAACCGCCCCCTTCCGGTTGATCTCCTCGAGACGGAAGGCGGCGGTCATCTCCTCCCGGGTCATCTTCTCGCGCCCCTCCGCCGGCGACCAGCCGAGGAGGGCCAGGAAGTTGAACATCGCTTCCGGAAGATACCCCTGGTCGCGGTACTCCGTCACCGAGACGGCGCCGTGCCGCTTGCTGAGCCGCTTCTTGTCGGGCCCGAGGATGAGCGGCAGGTGGGCGAACCGGGGCGGCGGCGCGCCGGCGGCCCGGTACAGGAGGACCTGTTTCGGGGTGTTGCTGATGTGATCGTCCCCGCGGATCACGTGCGTGACGCTCATCTCGATGTCGTCGGAGACGCAGGAGAGGTTGTACGTCGGGGAGCCGTTCGAGCGCAGCAGGACGATGTCCTCGATCACCGCCGAATCGAACGACGTCGGGCCGTGCACCAGGTCGTCCCAGGCGATGGGGCCGTCGGGGACGCGGAAGCGGACGACCGCGGCTTCCCCTGCCCCGTGGCGGCGCGCCGCCTCCTCGGCGGGGACCGCCAGGCAGGCGCGGTCGTACTTCCAGGGGACCCCGGCCGCCTCCGCCGCCTTGCGCCTCGCGTCCAGGTCCGCCGGGGCGCAGAAACAGCGGTACGCCCTCCCCTGCTCCAGAAGACGCAGGGCGAGGGCGCGGTGCGTCTCCACGGCGCGCGACTGGAAGAACGGCCCCTCGTCCCAGGTGATCGAAAGCCAGCCGAGGCCTTCGAGGATCGTCCGGACGCTCTCCTCGGTCGATCGCTCCGTGTCGGTGTCCTCGATCCGCAGGATGAACACCCCTCCCTGGCGGCGGGCGAACAGCCAATTGAACAGGGCCGTCCGGGCCCCTCCGACATGCAGAAAGCCGGTCGGGCTGGGCGCAAATCGCACCCTCACCCCCGGGGACATTCCCTGCGCTGTCGGCTCATCTCTCATGGCTGACGGGATTTAACCCGATCCCCCGCGGGGAGCAAAGCACTTTTTTGATTGCAGTTGGAAGGTTCCGGGGGTATATGGTGATCTCCAACTTGAGGGGACGCCGATGTTCCATGCCTCGCCGCATCGGATCCGGTCGCGATTTCCCGCACTCATAACACTCGTCGTTCTGGGCCTGGGGGTCCTGGTCCTGCCATTGGGGACACCCTGGAGCGCCACTCTGGTCGAGACCAGCCTGCCCGGGAGCATTCCGCAGGCCCCGTCGTATGCGACCGGGTTCCCCATCCCGTTCTTCCAGACGGTCGACTACCGGCCGCGGCAGGGCTCGGTCCTGGCCGCCGACATCGACAGGGACGGCCGCCGCGATCTGGTCGTGTCGGTCCCGAACGGCCAGGTCCTGGTCCTTCGCCCCGACGGAACGCGCCTGCCGGGCTGGCCGCGAACGTTCGACGACCTCCCGCAGCCGGCGTTCCCGGTCGGCGACCCGGCAATCGGTGACCTCGACGGCGACGGCTCTCCCGAAATCGTGACCTGCATCGTCTCGGGCACCCCGATGCGGCGCAATTTCCTGTACGCGATTCGGTCGAACGGGGCCGATCTCCCGGGCTGGCCGATCGAGCTGCGCTCCGCCGGGAGCGAGTATTACACCTGCTCGACCATCCCGACGGTCGTGGCCGATCTGACGGGGGACGGGGGGCTCGAGGTCATCCGCGGGATGAACCGCGGCCTGGTCCTGGCCTTCAGGGCGGACGGCTCGACGCTGCCGGGCTGGCCGGTCCGGCTCGGCCCGGACCGCGATGGACGGATCCGGGAGATCAACGCCGACATGGCGGCCGCCGATCTCGACGGCGACGGCCGCAAGGAGCTGATTTTCGTGGAATCCTCCCCGGCCCCGCGGGTGGCCGTGGTCGGAGGGGACGGCCGGATGCTTCCGGGGTTCCCGAAGTGGCTGACCGATCCAGATCGTCCCGAAATCGTCGACCGCCAGGCTCCCGCCTGCGGCGACCTGAATGGCGACGGCCGCCTGGAGCTGGTGCAGGCGACGCTCCCGTTCCAGGGGGACACGTTGGAGCCGATACCGGAACCCAGCGCGGGCGGGCCGCTCGTCCCCGCCGCCGTGCACGTCCTTCGATCCGACGGCTCGACCTTCCCCGGCTGGCCGCGCGTGCTCGAGTCCGGCGCCCCGTGGGGCTCCGTGGTCCTCGACCTGGATTCCGACGGGCTCCTGGACATCCTGCAGCAGGACGGTGAGCAGCTCGTAGGCTTCGACGAATCGGGCAACATCCTGCAGGGATTCCCCGTCGCCGCGCACCGCAACTTCGTGCGCTCGCAGTTCTCCGAGGCCACCCCCTGGGTGGTCGGCGATCTGAACGGCGACCGGCGTCCCGACCTCCTTCAGGCGGTCAGCAACCAGTACGCCGGCAGCTCCTACCTGCGCGTGTTCGGCCTGCGGGCGACGGGGCAGCCGATCCGCGGCTTCCCGTTCGATGCCCCGGGGCTGCTGGCCGCGTCCCGGCCGGTCCTCACCGATCTGGACGGCGACGGCATCAATGACCTGGTGATGCTGGGCGCGTTCGGCGGCAACGGCGGTTGGAGCCTCGCCGCCTGGGACCTGGGAACGCTGGCCCGCATACGGCGCTGATCGTCTATTCCGGATCGAACAATCCCGGCTGATCCCCCGCTCGCGGCGGCACCCGGAACTGCGTCGTATCGAGCTCCAACCGGCTGCCCGTCAGGCCGAGCCGGCGGCAGGCGGTTTCGAAGCGGCGACGCAGGATGTCGGCATACGGCCCCGTTCCCTTCATCCGCAGCCCGAACTCGCTGTCGTAGAGCTTCCCGCCGCGGGTCTCCCGCACCAGATTGAGGACGTGCGCCGCCCGAAGCGGATAGTGGGCCTCGAGCCACTCGCCGAAGATCGACTGCAGCTCGTGAGGGAGGCGCAGGATGACGTACCCCGCGGTGCGGGCTCCCGCCGAGGCGGCGGCCTCCAGGATCCGCTCGAGCTCCGCGTCGTTGAGCCCCGGGATCATCGGCGACGACAGGACGCCTGTCGGGACCCCCGCCTCGTTCAGCGCGCGAAGGGTCGCAAGCCGCCTCTCGGGGCTGGCCGCGCGCGGCTCCATCCGGCGCGCCAGATCGCGATCGAGCGTCGTGATCGAGATCATGACGGTCGCCAGGCGCATGACGGCCATGGGGGCCAGGAGATCGAGGTCGCGCAGGACCAGGCTCCCCTTCGTGACGATCCCGACCGGATGCCTGTGCTCCTTCAGAACCTCCAGGATGCTGCGGGTGATCTTCAATTCACGTTCCACCGGCTGGTACGGATCGGTGTTGGCGCCCAGGGCGATCACCTCGCACCGGTAGCCGGGCCGCCGCAGCTCCTCGCGCAGCAACCGCGCCGCCTCCGGCTTGGAGACGATCTTCGTCTCGAAATCGAGCCCGGGGGACAGACCGAGGTAGGAGTGTGTCGGCCGCGCGAAACAATAGACGCAGCCATGCTCGCAGCCCTTGTACGGGTTGATCGACCGGTCGAAGGAGATGTCGGGCGAGTCGTTCCGGGACAGAATCGTGCGGGTCTGCTCGGGCGTGACGGTCGTCGGCAGGCGGGGTGGGGCGTCCTCCTCGTCCCCGGAGGCCCAGCCGTAATCGGCTTCCACGAGCCTCTGTGTCTCGAATCGCCCCTCGGGGTTGCCGACCGCCCCGCGGCCCTTCCTCACTTCTCCTCGTCGCCCCAGGTTCGCACCACCGTCTGCTGCCCGAACAGCGTGATGTCGAGATCGATGTGGGACTTTCCCTGCGCCGCGACCTCCGTCTCGGGATGCTCGGGAAGGGGACGCAGCGGCGCCTCGATGTCGAGGTGCAGCGTCGTGGGGACCCTCGACCTGAGGAAGACGCCGCGGGGCACCTCGAACGTGGCATCGCCGACGCCGCCGCCGCTGATGGCGCAGGTCGTGTGTTCTGCGGTGGGCTTGAAGGCCGGGTCGGCGCTGTAGCTCAGCTTGACCTCGAAGGTCGCGAGCCCCCCCTCGATGGATTTCAGGGTGTAGTCCCGCGTGACCTTGATGGTGAGGGCCTCCAACCCGGTGATGGTCAGACGGGTGGGGAGCGGCATGATGCGCTCCTCCTTGAAGCCCTCACCGATCGCCAGCTCGCGCGCCCCCGACTCGACCACGGGGAAGATCCGATCGATCTCGTCGATCCCCAGCAAGGCGAAGTCCGGGTTGTCCCTTCCTCCGACCTTCCGCTTCTCCTTCAGGTTCCCGGACGGATCGAACGTTCCCTCCCAGACCAGGCTGACCATGTCGCGCTCGAGCGAGCCCGTAGGGGCGAAGACCTGGCCCTGCATCTCGAACTCGATGTTGAATTTCGGGACGGATCGTCGGAACGGCACCACGCCGCCGGGCCCGGGTTCCTGTGTCTGGGTCACCATCTGGTAGACCTCGGTGCGCCTGTGGCCCTTCATCCGGCCCGCCCAGAAATTGAACCCGTCGATGTAGGCTGGAGGGGCCTCGAAGGTCACATCGCGGGTCATGATCTCGAATCGGCCGTTCATCGTGTAGGCGGACATCTTCCGCGCCCGGGGGGCGAACAGGATCGACGTGACAGCGGGGGGCGGCGGCTCCGTCGCGGGCGCTCCCTGGCCGGCCGGCTTCGGAGAGGCGGCAGGGGCCGCGCCCCTTGCCGGTGCGGCCGCCGGAGCCGCCAGCAGCGTCAGGACCAGCGCCCAGCTGGCGCGTCCCATTCCTTGTCTCGAATCGTCGCCCATCTCCCCCCTCACATCAGATACTTGTCCGAGCCGTCGCCCGGCCCCGGGTCATCGCCGTCCTCCCCTTCCTCCGGGTGCTTCTTCCAGAAATCGTCGATCGCCCGCCGGATCGTGGCCTCCTCGGGGACCCGGGTGTTGTGGATGGCCGCCAGGAGGAGGATCGCCTGACCGACCTGGGCGGTGTCCTTCGGGAGGTGGCGCCGCAGGGCGTCGATCAGCTCGCGGGAACCCAGGAGGGATATCCAGCGCGCCGAGTTGCCGGGGCCGGCCGCATCGACGAAGAACTCGAGGTGCTCGAGGACCACCTTGAGCGCCTCGGGGGTGCCGATCTCGCACAGCGTGATGAGCAGGCTGTGTCCGGCGTCCTCCTCGACGTTGCCGGCCGCCAGGCGGGCGCGTGCCGGCTCGATGACCGCCTCGTCGAGCCGGGACAGCGCGTGCTCGGCCGCCTCGTAGAGGTAGGAATTCTCCTCCGTCAGGAAGTCCAGGATCTCGTTCACCGCCCCGACCGAGCGCAGCTCGCCGAGAGTCTCGAGCGCCATCCCTTGCGGAAAGAACGGCCCGCGGGCGGCGAGGATCGCCAGGCACCGGTCCTCGACCCGACGGCGCGCCTGGGAGCGGCCAGGCGCCCCCGCCTCCCCCGACGCCTCCACCGCCTTGCGAATCGCCTGCGGCAGCCTGTCGAGCAGGAACGACGTTTCCTCTTCGAGGAGCGCCGCCAGGGCGTCGAGGTCCGCGGCGGAGCGGCGCACCTCGAGCTCGTAGTTGCGGTAGCGCGCCATCTTCACGACCGCCGCGATGAGAAACCCGATGACCCACTCGCGCAGGTGCGGGCCGAGCCCTTCGACCAGGCCGACGATTTCGGCGTCGGCCCAGGAGACCGCCACCTCGACGATCCGATCGGCCAGGTCGTCCCCCGGGGCGGACCGGACGTCCCGCGCCCGCTCCTTCACGGTGCGCGCCAGCGTCGCCGCGCTGTCCTCGAACGCCCCGGCCTCGAGGGCGGCCGCGATCGCCCGGACCGAAGGCTCTCCCAGGGCGGCGCGCATCTCGCAGTTGTAGGCCGACTCGATCGCCTTGAGCGTGCGCTCGAAATCTATCCGTCCGCTCAGGTTGGTCCGGAAGCACCAGCCGCAGTCATCCACTTGAAGATGATCCATCAGGACGCGGAACGCCTCACCGGCGTCCCCGCCCGAGGCCCCCTTCCACTGCAGCGACCGGATCCAGGCCAAAAGCAGGACCCGGTACTCCCCCGGCTCGGTCACGTGCAGGGCCGAAGCCAGGATGGCCGGCGAGCCGACCCAGTCGGCCCGCCGCTTCAGGAACGCCAGGAGCTCACGACGCGCCGGCGCGTCCCCCCGCTCGGCCAGGGCGTCGAGAATGTAGGACCAGCACTCTTCGTCGAAGTCCCGCCGGTCGAACGCCTCCTTGACCGTCTCGAGCGCCTCCGGGGCGCGCAGGCGCACCATGGCCTCGAGGGCACGCGCCGCCGGCAGGCCGCGCAGCGTTTTCACCCCGCGCGCCAGGACAGCCAGGTGCGAGGCGGAGCCGTGCTTCCCGAGGTGGGCCGCCACCAGCTCCGGCGTCAGATCGTGCTCGTCGAACAGATAGGGGGCCAGGAGGTCGGTGGCTTCCTTCGTGTAGTGCCGCCCCAGGCGGTCGGCGGCCCAGTAGCGCACCTCGGGATCCTCGAAGCGCAGGAAGCGCGCCAGATCGTTCAGCGACCAGAGTCTCTCAGGCATCTTGGACTGTCCGTCGACCCGCGGCGGTCGTTCGGGAGCGGCATTCATTATAATGCAGGGCCCTCGCGAGACAAGGACGGCGCGGCCCTTCCGGCCGATGCCGCCCGGATCATCGCGACCGGGCGAGCGGCGGCTTCTACCCGGGGCGCCTCCGGCCGGCGCCCAGCTCCTCGAGGAGGCACGTCAGCCGATCGACCTTCTCGTGCAGCTGCAGGATCTCGATCTCCGCCTTCAGGTTGACCTCGTAGTCGTGCGCCGCCTGAAGTCGGTCCTTGGCCGCCTGGCGGTTCTGGCTCATGAGGATCACCGGCGCCTGGACGGCGGCCAGCGTCGACAGCACGAGATTCAGCAGGATGTAGGGATAGGGGTCGAACGGACGGCTGATCAGGACCCATGAGTTGAGGCCGATCCAGCCGAACAGGAACACGAAGAAGAGCACCAGGAACGACCAGCTCCCTCCCCAGGCCGCAATCCAGTCCGACAGACGCTCTCCGAGCGTCAGTCCTTCCTCCATGTCGCGGTGGACATGGCGCGCGACGTGGCGGCGGCCGGTCACGGCCTGCAGCACGCGGCGCTCGATCTCGGATGCCGTCTCGATCGACCTCCCCAGAATTCTCATCGCCGAATCGCTCAGGGTTTCTGGCATGTGGCTCCTCCCGGGCCGTCCACGGTTTGGCCGAAGTGGATCTCGCGCCGTGCGGAGTGAGGCTCCGCACGATCCCCCCTGTGGTTATACCCCCACGGCCTTCCATGCGGAGGATCGCCGTGTCGTGCACGAGCCGCTTCAGCGTGTCAGCCGCCATATCCCCGGCGCAACCCGGTCCCGGGACGCTGCGCCAGGAAGGCCCAATGCGCGTTCTCCGTCACCGGGCCGGCCCACGACGATGACCCCATCGAAGCCCGGGTAGGACAGCGCCGTCGCGACCCGTTCGCGGTTCCTGCGGTCGCACGCCGCCGGGTCGAGAGCCCGCCCGTTGCCCAGCGAGCGGCCGCCCGAGGGGTACGGCACTCTTCGCTCGGCCCGGTACCACACCGGGAAGTAGCGGTCCCGTGCGAACAGGTAGGGAGTGATGCCTTCCGGAGACAGCGCGTAGGCCCAGAGGTGCCGCACCGGGTCCCAGTCGCCCCAATAGAAGGATGCCGGACGCGCGCAATCGGCGGCCTGAACGGCGAGGAAATTCCCGGCGACGTTCCGCGGCGGCCGGTCTCCCACCACTTCGTGGACGAGGCGCGCGTCATGCACGATGCTCGCGGAGCTGGCCACGAACGCCAGCGCGGTCAGCGGCACGGCCACGAGCAGCGGACGGGCTCTCGAGCAGGAAAGCCACGCGGCCCCGGCGATGGCGCCGAAGCAAAGCCCGATCACGTTCGCCCTGGGACCCATGGATATCAGGCGTCCCATCGAGTAGGGAAATCCGACCGAGCCGAGCGTGAAGGCTGCGGCGCCGAACAGGACCAACCCGCGCGATTCGAGTCGACCCGGGCTCCTCGCGAGCCAGAGGGCGCCGCAGACGACCAGCGCAAAGTGTGGAAGGTAGAGTCCAAGACTCCCCGGGCCGGTGATGCCGTAGGAGCGGCTCACGACGTGCACGAGCGCCATGCCGATGGACTGGAAGCGCAATCCGCCGCCGGTCGCGGCATCCTCGAGGCCGGTGACGGGCAACCAGGCGCCGTTCCACGCGTCGATGCCCGCCAGGAGCACCGCCGGAGCGAGCGCAACGAGGACCGGGGTGGCGGTGCTTCTGGATCGTGCCCCGGCGCACAGCCAGGATAGCCCCGCCAGCACGCTCAACAGACCGAAGGCGAACGGGTGCGCCAGGTAGGCGACCAGGGCGCAGAATCCGAGCCCGGCCATCCGGGTCGCGCCGCGCTCGCGGCACAGGAGGACGGCGCCGGACGTGCCCAGGAGCGCGACGGGCAGCCCGAGCGCGAACGAGATGAACCCCATTCGCAACGGCCAGCCCAGGCCGAGCGGCAGGGCCAGGATTCCGGTCACCGCCCAGGGGCCGCCCAGAACCGCGGCCAGGCGCGCCGTGGCCAGTGGCAGCGCCAGCGCCGCCGCCAGGCACATCAGCCGCATCACGATGTCGATTGAGAGCCCCGGCAGGAGCAGTCGCGCCATCCAGACGTAAAGGGAGTAGCCGAAGGAAACCATCTCGGGACGACGGAGGTACGCGCTGCCATCCGCCCCGAGCGACTGGTCGAGCACGAGGAGCTGCGCATGATTCGGGATGTCCTGGAACGGCACGTACGGAACGGAGAGAAGGAGGAATGCCGTTCCGACCAGTCCTGCCGCGAACAGCGCACGGGCGCCCCGATCCGGTGACGGGGCCGCGCCCACCGCCGCAAGCAGCCTCCGCGCAACTCCGCGCAGGATGCGCTCTCTGCCCATGCCGGCCCGGATACTATCACTCGACAGGAGGAAGCGGCTGGCGGAGAGGGGGGGATTCGAACCCCCGACACCCGTTTTAGCGGGTGTAACTGATTAGCAGTCAGCCCTGTTCGGCCACTCCAGCACCTCTCCGCAGGCGGGCCGTATCACGATTAGGGATGGACTTCCCGGGCGCGGGTGGCATGTTATCACGGGCCCCCGAACGTCCGTCGCAGCAGGTAGTACTCGTTGAGGGGGCGATCGTCCTCCAGGGCAGGTGCACGAGGCGCCACGGCGAGGAGACGCTCGGGCGGGACCTCCTGGTCGACGACGCGCCCGAGCGCCTGCCCGGGTGTCACGTCGCGCCACCATTCGACCAGGTCGGCGGCGGCGTGTGGCGGCAGCCGCGCGGCCAGTGCGTCCCCGGACGCGGCCGGGATCGGCGTCTCGCTCGCCAGGAAGTGGAAGCCCCAGCCTTCGACCGACTGGAAGACCCGCACCTGCGGGAACGACTCGGTGATCGCCCGGGCCACGGATGCGAGGATCGCCGGCTCGCCACCGGGGAACCACTGCTGCAGGATTCCGCCCGGGCGCAAACGGGCGCGCGCCAGGGCGTAGAACTGCTTCGAGTAGAGCAGGCCCGATCCGGCCGCCTCCACGGGTGGCGGCGGATCGATGGTGATCACGTCGTATTGATCCGGGAAGCGCTCCAGGAGGCGGCGGCCGTCGTCGACGACCACGCGGGCCAGCGGCGAGCGCAGCAGGTCCGGCCCGTCCGCGTGGTAGAAACCGATCAGGCCGGGCACGCTGGGGACGAGTTCGACCGCGGTCGTCGGAACGCCCCAGGACAGGGCCGAGCGGAAGCTCGTCCCCATCCCGAAACAGACGACGAGGGCGCTCTGCGGCGGCCGGACCAGAAATGCCATCGGCAGGTGGACCATCATCTTGGTGATCGGGGTGAGGGCGGTGATCCCGACGCCGTTCACCAGGAGTTCCTTGCTGCCCCTCGAGTCGGTGGCGACGACGGTCGCCTCGTAGTCCCGGCGCACCTCGCGGTGGGGGAAGAGGGTGGCGTGGTCTTTCGTCAGCACGACCAGAGCGAGGCCGAGCGCGGCGGCCCCGGCCAGGACGGAGGCGCGCGGCCTGCCGGCGAGCGGGGCCACGGCGAAGAGAAGCAGCGCCAGGAGGGCGATCGACCAGCGCTCGCCGATGGCGGGCAGAAGGACGAACGAGGCGGCGAGCGGGCCCAGGATGCAGCCGAGCACGTTGACCGCATAGGCTCTCCCCGCCCTGCCCGGGTCCCCTGCCGACCGTCGATCCACCAGCATCGGAGTGATGAAGCCGATCGCGGCGCAGAACAGGGTCAACCCGAGCGCCACGCGCCCTCCGCCGACCAGAAGGTCGAGGGGCTGCGGCATGGCGGGGTCGATGATTCGCAGCGGCAGTCGGGGGTCGGTCGCCAGAAGGGGGAGAAGCCCGGAAATGGCCGCGGCAACCCACACATGGGCCAGGCCCGACGGTTCGGACGTCCCCACGCTGCGCCGGGCCCAGGCGCGATAGGCCATCGATCCGAGGAAGGTCGCGCCGAGGTACAGGGCCAGGAGGACCGCGAAGGCGTACACGACGGTCCCGAGGTACGGCGTGAACTGGCGGACCCAGACGATTTCCATCGCCATGCTGACGAAGCCGGTCAGGAAGAGCATGGCCAGGAGCCCGCGGCGTGGTTCGAAGGACTCGCGGGCGGTCGCGGCGCCTTCGGCCGTGGCCTGCGGGGCGGGAGTGGCCGCCCCGGCGACGTGCTTGACGGCCTGCCCCGCGGCCAGCGCAAAGGCGCCCGCCGCGACCGCGGCGTTCAGAGCGGCGGTGGCCCTGAGCGTCCCGGTCAATCCGAGCAGCTCGATCAGGACGAAGGCGGACACGAGCGTGCCGCAGGCTGCCCCGAGCACGTTCGCGACATACAGGTAGCTGAACGACCGCTCGGATGCGGCGGCCTCCGCTCTGCGAATCGCCGCCATCGCCAGGGGGAACGTGGCCCCCATGCAGACGCAGAACGGCAGGAGGGTCAGCGCCACCAGGGATCCCGATGCCAGGTGGTACAGAAGTGATCCCCAGGCCGCGCCGCTTCCGGCGTGCAGCATCAGGCCGCGACCCCAGCGGAATGCGCCGGGAACGACGAAAGCGGAGAGCCCGATGACGAGCTCCGCCAGCGCGTAGAGACGCAGGGGTGATCGGGCTCCGGAGGGATCCGTGCGTGCGACCAGGCGGCCGGCCCCCCAGCTCCCGAGCGCCAGGCCGGCCATGAACACCGAGAGAACGGTCGAGACGAGCGGCGTGACGACACCGAACTGCGTCATCGCCAGGCGGAGCCAGACGACCTCGCAGACCAGGCTGCAGAATCCGGAGACGAAGAAGAACGCGAAGAACCAGCCCTGCGGCACGCCATTCACCCTGTGGCTTGTCGATCCGGGAGGAGCGAAGGAGCGCCGCGCATTATGCCACGCTCACGCCGGCGCCCCGCGGGCGGCCCACTTTCAGCTTGCGCGGGGCCGCGGATCGACGTATTGAGAACGCAGATCGTCCCCCGAATCGCCTCGGAAAGAGGGTCGTCCCATGAGCAGCCGACTTCCGGCCATCGTCCTCGCCGTTTTCGCCCTGCTGGGCCTCGAAGCGCCCGAGCTCCAGGCCTCCTGCGCCACGCCCACGCCGATGTACCACGGCTTCGACTCGTACTTCTCTGCAGTGAGTCCCTGATCATTGAAGCCTTCGCCTACCAGCAGAGCAACCCCGCGGGGGTGAACCAGGGACCGAGGAGATTCTGTGCCTGGCCCAGGGGACGACCGGCTGCCTCGGTCCCGGAAGCGGCATTTCCGGGGACGGCCAGGTCACCATCGAGACCGACTGGGCCTACGCGGGGATCGTCGGCTGTCCGCTCATCCCCTCGCCGCAGCGCGTCAACATCGTGGTGTCGACGGGCGGATTCAACTCCGGATCGGCGCTCATCGTCTCGCTGAGCGGGGCCGACCCGAGCGTCGGTTATCTCGTCGAATCGGCCCACTCTTTCGATCCGGCGACGGGGCTGTTGGCGCCGCTCTCCTGCGGCCTGACCGTGCAGCCGCTGGGCACCGCGGGCGGCCATCTGATCCTGCGCTTCACCCATCCGCCGATCCACACGGACTGCGACCCGGAGTCGATCGGCGTCCTCGCTCTGTCCACCTGCCAGGACGCCTTCCTGCCGACCCTGTCGTATGGACAGGTCTACACCCTCACGCAGCGGTGCTCGTCGCGCGTCGATGTGCGCCGGGAATTCTGGACCGGCACCGGAATCGTGCCCGCGGCCGACGGGACGGCGACCATCACTGTGGAACAACCTGGTTTCGGCTACTGCACGCTGATCGGCAGCACGACCGTGGTGAACGGGGTCGAGACGGGAATCATCACCGGTTTATTCCTTACGAATAACGATTGCATCGACGATGATGGAGACAGCTATACGACCTGCGGTGGCGATTGCGACGACCACAACGCGGCGGTCCATCCGGGGGCGACCGAGATCTGCAACGGCATCGATGACAACTGCGACCGCCAGGTGGACGAAGGATTCGACGTGGACGCCGACACCATCGCCGACTGCTTCGACAATTGCCCGAACGTCGCCAACATCACCCAGGCCGATCGCGACGGCGACTCGGTCGGTGACGTCTGCGACAACTGCCTGGATGTGCCCAATCCGGATCAGCGCGACCTGGACAACGACGGCTTCGGCGATTTCTGCGACAACTGCCCGACGATCCCCAACCCCGACCAGAACGGTTGCGTCTGCGACAACTGCGAAATGCCCTCCGCGTCGATCAGCTTTTCGAGCCCGCTCGGCAAGGGCTCCGGCCTCGTGACCTGGAACAGCCCTCGGGAAGTCGACGTCCTCGGATACAACGTGGTCGAATACACCAACAAGGGGGAGCGCATTCAGCTCAACCCGGTGATGATCCGCTGCGAGGAGTGCGTCACGGGGCTCGGGCACATCTATACCTACATCATCCCCAAGCACAAGAGCGGGAAGAACATCTTCATCGAGATGCTGCGGATCAACGGAAACGTCCAGGTCTTCGGCCCGGCAACTCGGATTTAGGAGCCCTGCCCGACGGGCGCACTTGCTGGCGGGCAGGGCGAAGGTCCTTGCATCCATTCCCTCCCGGCCCTACCTTGGGTCGCAGATCATCTCGGGGGGGACGATGCAGACGGAGATCCCAAGGCACAGCGTGCGTGTGGTGTACACCGAGCCGGAGTTCCAGCGTCGGACGCCCGGCGCTCCGGCGGAATATCGGTTCGACTACCAGGACATCCCGGCGACTTCGGCCGAGGAGGCGATCGCGACAGCGCTCCGCGAGTTCTGGTACATGGCCTCCATGTCCCGGGTTGGGTGGAGGCGCTGCATTCAGAGCGTCTCGGTCCTGGATCGGAGCCGCCCGCTGAACGGCCGCCGGACCTCCGAGGCCCACGACCACTCCTGAACGATTGATCGCTTCCCTCTCCGCCGCGGGCCCCGATCTGTGTAGAATTTCCGCTTCCGGGGAGGACACCACCATGGACCTTCGGCCCGATCTGGCTCGACGCACGGCGCGCGGCGCACTTGTGATGATTGTCTTGTCGATCCCGGCGGGCCTGGCGGCGGTGGCGGCCGAGTCTTCTTCGAAGGGGCCGGTCGAGATCGGCACGGCGCGGGGCGTCCCCGGAGACAAGGTGCGCGGCGCCCTCAAGGTGGCGGAGGACGCCGACGGCACGCCGATCGTCCTGCCGATCACCGTCGCGACGGGGCGGAAGCCGGGCCCGGTCGCCTGGGTGCAGGCCGCGACGCACGGTGACGAGTACGGCGGGCCGCGCGCGCTCCAGGAGGTCGTGCGCGGGCTCGACCCGGCCGCGATGACAGGGACGGTGATCGCCGTGATGATCAGCAACCCGTCCGCCTTCCAGGGGCTGCAGCGCGTCAACCCGAATCTCGACGACCTGATGGACACGGGGGACGCCTTTCCCGGGCGCGATCGCTTCGCGACCGAGCGGGTCGCCGCCGCCATCCACGCCGCCGTCAAGGAGAGGGCCGATTACTTCGTGGATATGCACACGGGGGGGGACCGGTTCCGCCAGCACCCGTTCGTCCTGTATTCGCTGACCAAGGGGGTGCCGGACGCGCGCATGGACGACCTGGCGCGCGGCTTCGGCGTGCCGACCCTGTGGCGCGACGGCGTGAAGGTTTTTGCGACCAGCGCCTCGACCGTCTTCAGTGAAGAGGGGATCCCCGGCTTCCTGCTCGAAGTGGGAGGCGGCCAGCCGCTGGATCCCTCCGATATCAAACTGCAGGCCGAGGCCGTGCGGAGCTTCCTGCGCAAGGCCGGCATCCTGCCCGGCGCCCCCCCGCGCCGGCCGGCGTACACTATCGTGGACGGCTACCGCATCGTCACCAACGCCCGCGGCGGCTTCTTCGACGCCCTGGTGAAGCCCGGCGACCGGGTCAAGGAGGGATCGGCGCTCGGCACGATCACGGACGCGCACGGCGACGTGGTCGAGACGCTGCGCGCGCCCGGCGGCTCGGACATCGTCCTCGGCGTCAGCACGTATCCGGCGACGCCGACCGGTGGCTGGCTCATCGAGCTCGGCAGCGGCCTGACCGAGAAGCCGTAGCGCCGCGTGCCGTTCTACCTCGCGAAACCCTGGAGCACGAAGGCTTGACCCTCGATGAGCGCAGCCGGTAGTCTGGCGGCATGCCGGCACCGAGGCACCATAATCCGGAACGGGGCGGGGACACCGCCGCCGTCCTGCCGCGCACGCCGCTCGCGCGCGTCGACGGCGTGTGGGTGAAGATGGAGCACCTGAACCCGAGCGGCAGCGTCAAGGACCGGGTCGCGAGCCACGTGCTGGGGAGCGGCCTCGCCAGCGGCGCGCTGCCGCGCGGATCCGAAGTGGTCGAGCCGACCTCCGGAAACGCCGGCATCGCCCTGGCGTTCTGGGCGGAGCGTTTCGGGCTCAAGGCGGTCGTGTTCATGCCGGAGAACATGACGGAGGAACGCAAGACCATGATCCGCGGGCACGGCGCCCGGCTGGTCCTGACTCCGGAGGCGGACGGCGTCGTCGGCGCCATCCGCCGCGCGCGCGAGTACGCCGCGGAGCGTGCCGGCCGGTTCCTGTTCGACCAGTTCGACGACGAGGCGGGGGTGGAGGCGCAGGCCGCGCTCGGCCGCGAGGCCCTCGAGCAGGCCGATGAACAAGGGGTCGGCGCGTTCGACGTCGTCGTCGCCGGGGTCGGAACGGGCGGCACCATTGTGGGCGCGGGGGGCGCGATCAAGGCCCGTCACCGCGGTGCGCGGCTCGTCGCCGTCGAGCCGGAGGCCAGTCCCCTGGTGTGCAGGCAGCTGTTCGGGCGCGCCTGCCCTCCCCCGGCGCTGCCCCCTCTGCACGACTACCCCCTGGCCGTCTGCCACCTTCAAGAAGGGATCGGCGACGGCCTGGTTCCGGGGATCGTGCGCCGGCACCGCCACATGCTGGACGACGCCGTGCTGGTGAGCGATCAGGAGGCGCACGCGGAGACGCTGCGGCTCAACCGTGCCGGCTTTCCGGTTGGCCCGTCGTCCGGCACCAACATGACCGTGGCGCGCCGCCTGTCTGCCGGCGGTGCGACCGTCCTGACCTTCTTCCCGGATCGCATGGACCGCTACCGCAGCCTGCCGGAATTCAAGGACCTGTGACGCCCGACCTCTCCAGCAGGAGCCTCCCGACGCGAGCCGCGCGCCCGCGTGAGTGGAACGCCTATCCCGGCCACTACCGGACGCCCAATCCGTGGGAGTCGAACTTCCGAATCATCGTACGCAAGGGGAAGCTGCTGTTCCTGATGGCGGAGGGTGAGGACGCCGTCACTCCGCGTCGGCGAGGACTATACCGCGGAGCGGCTGCGCTTCGAGTCCATCCTGGACGGGAAGGCGCTGCAGGCCAATCTCTCCGGCATCCCCTACGGCGGTTCTTCACTCCCTGAGGGTTTGTTCGTCGACCGCCGGGTCGTCAGCTCCGGTCCGGCGGTGAAGCTGCAAGCGCGTCCTCGATCTCCTGCCGGGCCGTGGGGTCCGTCTCCCCCGCCCGTGCGCCTTCGAGAGCGCGCCGGCCCCGGCCGCTTCCGCCGCGCCCAAGCGCCCAGGCGGCCGTGCCGCGCACGACCGGGTCCGGGTCGGCCAGCTTCTGCTCCGCCGCGCGGAGCGCCGGCTCGTCCCCCGTGTTGGCCGCTACGATGAGCGCATTGCGCACCAGGCCGCGGCGCCGCGGGCGCTCGAGGGAAGCGGGTCGGAACTCCGCCGCGAATGCCGCGTCGTCCAGGCGCACCATGTCGGCGAGCGTCCTTTCCTCGAGATGGGGGCCTGACTGGAACGCCGGGTCCTCCACAGGTCCCGTCTTCCGGTTCCAGGGGCAGACCTCCTGGCAGATGTCGCAGCCGAACGCCCACTCCCCCAGATCGGCGCGCTGTGCGGCGGGAATCTGTCCGCGCAGCTCGATCGTCAGGTACGAGATGCACCGGGTCGAATCGACCAGGTAGGGCGCGGGGATCGCCCCGGTCGGGCAGGCGTCGAGGCAGGCCGTGCAGGTGCCACACCGGTCCGCGACGGGATCATCGCGGGGCAGATCGAGGTCGGTCAGGATCTCGCCCAGGAGGAGCCAGGAGTTGCCACGCGGGCCGATCAGGTTGGTGTTCTTGCCAAACCAGCCAAGGCCGGCTCGCGCCGCCAGCTCGCGCTCCATGACGGGACCGGTGTCGGCGTACGCACGGGTCCGGGCCCCCGGCGCTTCCGTCTCGATGAAGCGGGAAAGAGCCCCGAGCCTCTCGCCGAGCACCCGGTGGTAGTCGCGGCCGGCGGCGTAGCGCGCCACGTGCTTGACCAGCCCCGCCTGGGCCCGCCGATCCCCCTGGTACGGCAGGTATGGCACGGCGGCGACCACCGCGGAGCGAACCCATGGGAAGCGCTGCCGCGCATCGACGCGCGTCCCGGCGGTCCGTCCCATGTAGCCCATCTCGCCGGCGAACCCCCGTCTCAGCCAGTCGTCGAGGAAGGCGGCGTGATCCGACGGCGCCACCGAGGCGATCCCGACCGCGCCGAGGCCCAGCTCGCTCCCCTTCTCTTTGATGCGCCGGGCGAACCGCTGCAGCTCCATCGCTCCCCCTAGGAGCCTCGCAGGTCGAAGGTCTCGGCGAGCGTCCCGGCGATCCGCTCGCCGATGGCGAGCGCGGCGGTGGCCGCGGGGGACGGCACGTTGAGCACGTGGACCATGCGTCCAGCCGGAACGATGTGGAAGTCGTCGACGAGACGGCCCGCGGCATCGACCGCCTGCGCCCGCACGCCGGCGCCGGCGGGACGGAGATCGTCCTCATGCAGATCCGGGAGCAGCCGGCGCAGCGCGGCTGCGAACGCCTTCCGGCTGAGCGAGCGCCACAGCTCCGAGACGCCGGCGCGCCAGTGCCGCCTTGCCATGTTCCAGAAGCCCCCGAACCGCACGAGGTCCCTCACGTCCCGCAGATCGATGTCGGCACGGCCGTAGCCCTCGCGCTTCAGGGCGAGGACCGCGTTCGGTCCGGCCAGGACGCCACCGTCCAGCCGCTTCGTCAGGTGCACGCCCAGGAAGGGCAGGTCCGGATCCGGCACGGGGTAGATGAGGCCGTTCACCGCGCGGCTCAGGGCAATGGCGATTTCGAAATACTCGCCGCGGAACGGCACGATCGCGAGGCCGGGATCGGCGCCGGCCATGCGCGCGATGTGATCGCTGTGGAGCCCGGCACAGTTGACGGCGAAACGCGCCGGCACCTCCCCGGCGGCCGTCACGAGGATCAGGCCGCCATCGCCGGGGCGGATCGCCGTGACCCGTCCGCCGGTGCGGATGTCTCCCCCCCCGTCCGCCACGACCACCGCGAGCGCGGCGGTGACCAGACCGAAGTCCGTGACGGCGACATCCGGGACGTGGAGCGCGCGGAGTCCGCGACACGCGGGCTCGACCTCGCGTATCTCCTCCGGCGACAGGAGAGACAGCCCCACGACTCCGTTCGCCAGGCCGCGTCGGCGGGTCTCCTCGAGACGCGGAAGCTCGGCCACCTCGGTCGCGACCACCATCTTGCCGCAGCGCCTCAGCGGCACGCCCCGCTCCTCGCAGAAGCGCGTCATCGCGCGGGCCCCTTCGACGCAGAGGCGCGCCTTCTGCGACCCGGGGCGGTAGAAAACCCCCGAATGGATGACGCCGCTGTTGCGGCTGCTCTGGTGGGCGCCGACCCCGGGTTCCTTCTCGAGGACGGCGACGCGCAACGCGGGAAACCGGCGGAGCACCGCGGCCGCCGTCGCGAGTCCCACGATTCCGGCGCCGATGACGGCCAGGTCGCAGGGACGAACGTTCACGCCCCGCCTCGGGGGACACCGGTCAGAAGGCCGGCTCCTCGACAGGTTTTCCGTCCTTCCCCTTGGGAGGAGGCGGGGGGACGTATCCGGTCGGGGGCCCTGTCGGGAGGAGCTCTTTCCTCTTGACCGTGATGAAGTAGTCGGGCCGGCCGGATCGCCCCTCGACCGGCACGCGCTCGGTCATGAACACGTACTGCTCGGCGTCCGACCAGATGGTGTCGTACTGGTCGTGAAGATGATCTCCGTATGCGTTCGTCGAGGCCTTGCGGTGACTTGCCTCGGGATCGCCGAGCGAGCGCGACAGGATCGCCACGGTGCGCTCCGAGGCCGCTCGATTGGCGCCGAAGTGGACGTCGATGCGGGCCAGCTTCGCGTCGTGCCGGTTCTCCGGGAACGTCAGCTCGACGGTGTACTCCCCCGGCCGGTCGTAGAACCAGACGAGGCGGTTCCGGCCGGAAGCCGTCAGCGACGGCCGGATGGGATGGGCGTTCGCCGCGGCGTCCCGCGTCATCCCCAGCCAGAGACCGTCGAAGAGGGGCCGGGGAAATCTCTTGAGCGACGGAGCCTCGCTCACCTTGTCGTTGCCTCCCCCGCAGGCGCCGCAAAAGACAACGGCGACGGCGCAGGCGGCCGCGGCGAGGAGGCGGGTGCGGGAAGCATCTGTCCGAGCGCTGCGCATCAGGATTGAATGTTAACATCTTCGCCTGGGAGCCTGTCCGAGTATTCGGCCGGGATCCTGGTGCTGGCGCTCCGGGACACGGCGCATTACGTTTCCGTTTGGAAGCGAGGAGAACCCCGCATGACGACGCCTTTGACGGACGACAAACGGAAGGGGAAGCAGCGCATCGCGCGGCGCCTTCCGGTGCGCTTCGGCACCGAGGCCAAGATGTGCGGCGGGACCGTCATCGATATCTCGGAGGGGGGGATGAAGATCGAGAGCGCCGAGTCGTTCCCGATCAATTCGATCCTCACCGTCTTCGTGCAGTTTCCCCGCCACTCGATCCGCCTGCGCGCCCGGATCATGTGGGCCGGCGCGGCGTCCGGTGGCGGGGCCGGCGTGATGGGCCTGGCGCTGACCCAGCCGGAGCCGACGCTGAAGCGGGCGTACTCCGAATGGACCGCGGAGGTGAAGCTGGCGGCCACCGAAACCAACGTCGTCGCCGCCGTTTCCGCCGCCGCCCGGGCCGCCGCGGGCGCCCCCGTGACGGGCGGCTCCCCCGCCGAGACGCCCGTCGCACCCGTGCCGCCGGTGCCGGCGGGGACCTTCAAGGCCGCGCCGCCGGCCCCGGAGCCGCGGGGCCCGATCCGCCGGCGCCTGGAGAGCCGGCAGGGGGAGTCGTACGAGGCGCTCCTGGAGCGGACAGGAGAGGGCTGGCAGCTCACCATCATCCGGCTCCCGCGCCAGCTCGGCGTCGACAAGCCGGACCTCCAGGACATCTGCACCACCTACGCCGACGCCGAGAAGGCGCTGCGCGACTTCGTCCGCAGCCACTAGGAGTGTGTCCGAGTAATAGCGTAGGCCGCTCCCCGGGCGTGATTCGCTCAGCGCCTCCGTTCCTCCGCCGCGCCCGCCCCTTCCGGCTTGTCGCCGGCGAGCAGGCCGGCACGCGACAGGGCGGCCAGGTAATCCGACGCCCGGGCTCCGTCTCCCGCGCGCCGCTCGAGGTCGGCCGCAAGGAGGAGGAGGCGACGGTCCTCGTCGCGCCCGGGCGAGGCCAGGGTCCAGGAGCCGGTCCGGTCGCCGTCGAGACGATCGACGGCGCGGCGGGCGGCGTCGCGGACGACGTCGAGCGCGGCCGTGACCCGGCCGAGCCGCTCGAGGAGCTCCGCCATCTCCCGGGCGATCGCCGGATCGCCGGGATCGGCCTCGGCGGCGGCGGTGTAGAACGGCAGGGCGGTCGAGGCCTCCCCGTGGCTCACGTAGAACTGGGCGAGGGCGCGGAGGATCGCGGTGTCGCGGGGACTCCTGAGGAGCGCGTCGCGGTAGGCGCCGAGCGCTCGCGGAACGTCCCCCTTCCGATCGAACAGCCGCGCCCGCGCCAGGAGCAGGCGCGATCCCCGCTCCCCCCCGCGGTAGGCCGCCTCGATGAGACGCTCCGCCTCGTCCTGCCGTCCCTCGTCCAGGAACATCGCCCCGAGCGCCGAGGCCGCGGGCAGGAAATCCCGATCCGCCGAGACGGCCCTTTCGTATTCGGCCCGCGCCTCGGCCGTCCGCCCGAGGCGCTCGAGGGCGAGGGCGTGCCCGTGCAGGATCGGGGCGCTCGAGGGCAGCCGTTCGAGCGCCCGGCCGTAGAAATACTCCGCCCCCGCCGCGTCCCCCGAGACGCTGAAGAATTCCCCCAGCGCGATTTCGCGGATCGGGGGTCCGGAGAACGGCCGGGCCTCCAGCCGCCGATACAGGGCCTGGTAGACCTCGCGGCGGTCGACGCCGGGAGGGAACGGACGCTCCCCCAGGCGCGCCGCCGAGATCAGATCGGCGCGCAGGTAGACCGCCGCCGCCTCGTCGAGATGGACGAGCGCCCAGCCGTGACCGCCCGCCAGGTAGGAGAGGAGCGGCCTTGCCTCGAGGGCGCGGTGATGCGGCCAGAGGACGGCGGCGATCTGGTAGCGCCGCACCGTCTCCTCGAACGCCGCCGGGTCGGCGATGGCCTTCAGGTACTCGGCCAGGACCCCGTCCAGGTACGGATCGTTGCGGCCGTCGATGAACACGCCCCGCTCGCCGCCCCAGGCGTGAATCAGGTAGCCGCCGACCGCGAGGCTGTGGAACACCTGGCCCGGAATGCCGGCGCCGGCGACGAACCCCGCCGCGTCCTCGGGAAAATAGCCCGGGATCTCCCCCGACCCGAACCATCTCTCCGTCGGCCGGCGCAGATAGAAGCGGTTGGTGGCCACGTCCGCCGTCAGGCCCAGGCAGGCGCCCGCGAGCACGATGCTTGCCACGACCTGTGCCGCCCGGAGGCGCGCCGCCAGGCGCGCCGATGCCGCGACCCCATGCCGGAGGAGCGCGGACAGATGGAGCGCCAGGATCGGCGCCGCGGCCAGGGCGAAGATCGGGATGTTGCGCCTGGCCTTGAGGGCGACGGCGAGCGTCGCGCCAATCACCAGCAGATCGAACGGCCGGGCCCTCGGGAGGTCCATGAGAATCGAGACGAGCGTCACGATCGCCAGGACTCCGAACGCCACGATCGCGGGAGTCACCAGATACCCCGAGAGGGGCGGGCGGAACTCGGCGATGGTCCGCGACAGCAGCGTCTCGCCGCCGAGGTGGCTGAACAGCAGGTCGAAGGGCAGGCGCAGCGCCGCGGCGCCGTATGGATTCACCAGGCAGACCAGCGCGCAGAGCGCCAGGGCCGCCAGAAAGTCGATCACCCGATCCGGATCGCGCTCCGCCCCGCCTGCAGGCGAGACCCCGCCGTCAGGCGCCTTGACTCGCGCGCGCAGGTAGCCGCAGGCGGCCGCCAGGAGCGCCAGGGTGAGGAACACCGGGCCCAGGATGAACAGGCCCTGGACGTTCACCCAGACGAGATGCAGGAGCGGCAGAACGACGAACAGGATGCGCCGCCGACCGGAACGCGTCCCGGCATCGAGCGCCTTCTGGAGCGCCAGGAGCACGGTCACCATCAAGAGCCAGGAGACGATTTCGGGCCTCGTCAGGAAGCGTTCCTGGCAGGCAAGAATCGTGAGCAGGAGCACGGCCACCGCCGTGGCCGGCGCCGCGACGCGCCGGCAACGCGTGTACACGATCCCGAGCGATCCGAGTATCAGCGCGATCCGGAACAGGTCGAGGAGCCGCAGGCCGCCCCTCTCATGGAGCAACGACAGGACGACCTGGAACAGCCAGTGGATGTCGATCCAGCGGTTCCCGATGACGGTGAACGAGAAGGGATCGGCGCGCGGGATGACGCCGGTGCGGCGGATGAGGTCGCCGCTCGCGAGGTGCCACCAGAGATCGGTGTCGGTGGCGCGTGTCAGGCAGAAGGCGCCGGCGGCCAGGAAGAGCGACGCCACCGCCAGACCCGAAGCGAGCTGAAGGGCTCTCGCCTGCTCCGGCGCGCCGGCCGCCTCGTGCGGGCCGGAGTCCGGCCGTCCATCCCCCACGGCATTCCCCCCGTGTGATAGGGTAACACCGGGAGGCGATGATGCCCGAGCGCGGGACCGTGGAGGCGTTGTTCTGGAAGGCGCTTCTCGTGTTCGGGGCCCTCTGGCTCGTCTACCTGAACCTGCAGCTGGTCCTCCTGGCGGTGGTCGCCATCGTCATCGCCGCGGCCATCCTTCCAATGGCCGACGCGGGGCAGAAGCGCCGGATCCCGCGTGTCGCGACCGTGCTCGGCCTGTACCTGGTCGGCCTCGGCGTGCTGGCGCTCCTGGTGACGATGCTGGTGCCGGTCGTCGGCGAGCAGGCCAATCTCCTGGCCGCGCGGCTGCCGCAATTCCGCCAGACGCTCAACGGCTGGATCGCCTCCGCTCAAGCGTTTCTCGGCCGGTTCGGCGCGGGACCCCGGTTCGAGCTTCCCGACATCGGCCCGGAGCAGATCACCCCGGTCCTGCAGGCGCTGGTCGAGCGCTCCTTGCGCGCGACGCGCGGGCTTTTGACCGGCTTCTTCGCGGGCCTGATGGTGCTCTTCCTGGCGGGGTACATCGTGGTCGACCGCCGGCGACTGGCCGAAGGGCTCGTCCGGTTCGTGCCGCGCGCGCGCCGGGAGCGCGTGGCCCACATCGCGGCGGAAGTGATCCGTCGCATGGGCGGCTACATCCGCGGACAGTTCATCGTCAGCGCCATCGGGGCGCTGATCCTGTCGGTCGGGCTGGCCCTGGTCGGCTTCGAGGCCCCGCTCCTGATTGGCGTCCTCGCGGGAGCGCTCAATTTCGTTCCCTATCTCGGCTCGTCGGTCTCGCTGGTCCTGGCGCTCCTTCTGGCGCTGAACGGCTCGCTCTTCACGATCGTCGGCGTGGCCGCAGTCTTCGGCATCGAGCAGTTCCTCGAAGGGCATTTCCTCGTGCCGTATTTCACGGGGCGACAGGTCGAGCTGCACCCTCTCGTCGTCCTGGTGGCCCTGATCGTGGGCGCCAACCTGGCGGGAATCCTGGGGGCGCTGGTGGCGGTGCCGATCGCCGCCGGGATCGACGCCATCCTGCTGGAGGCCTACGTCAAGCCGATGGAAGGAAAGACCCTAAGGTAAAGCCCTCCCACCGGATTGGGGTCCAGACCTCATTGCGGCTTCCCCGCGCAAGAGACCATACTGAGTCGAGAGTGTCCCGTTCTCCCTCGGTGGAGGACTGTGTCGTGGACCAGTTTTCCATACAAGGCGAAACATGGCCACGGGATCCGGCGACGAGTCCTTCGACATCCTCCTGATCGAGGACAACGCTGCCGACACGCTCCTGGTCACGCAGGCGCTCAGCGCAGGCCGGCTGAAGATCAAGGCGCACAGCGTGCGCCAATCCTTCGAGGCGCTCTCCTTTCTAAGGTCCGAAGAGCCGTACGCGGACTTCCCGCGGCCGGATCTCATCCTCCTCGACCTGGCCTCCACGAACATGCACGGACAGGACCTCATCGGCGAAATCAAATCGGACTCCGAGCTGCGGCGCATCCCGTTGGTTGTCCTGACCACGTCACGGACCCGTGAGGACGTCCAGAGGTGCTACGACCAGGGGGCGAACTGCTGCATCGTCCGGCCGCCCGATTGGACCGAGTTCGAGCGCTCCCTCGCAAAGACCCTGGATTTCTGGCTGTCGCAGGCCACGCTGCCGAGCGAGAGGTTCTGGGCCCGGCAGCCTGAATCGGCCCGTATCTTGCTAATCGAGGACAATCCGGCCGACGTGCGCTGGGTGAAGGAGATGCTCAGAGACGGAAACGGGGACGGCGCCGGGTTCGTCGTGACCGTTGCGGCGACCCTTCAGGCTGGCACGGAGCAGATGAGCACCGAGAAATTCGACGCCGTCCTTCTCGACCTGACGTTGCCGGACGGGAAGGGCTTGGAGTGTCTCGGGAGGGTCAGCGCCCAGGCGTCCCGCGTCCCGATCCTGGTGCTGACCGGGAACAAGGAGGACGCCGAGGCCAAGAGCGCCATGCGACAGGGGGCCCAGGACTTTCTCGTCAAGGGACAGTGCGACGGGACGGCGCTCAAGCACGCCCTGCAGAACGCCATCGATCGCTCAGGCTGGCGCAACTACACGGACCAGATCGCCCATCACGACAACCTCACGCGGTTGCCGAACCGCGCCCTGTTCCAGGACCGGCTCCGCATGGCGCTGGAGCAGGCGCGTCGCAACAACAAGGCGCTGGCGGTGCTGTACCTGGATCTCGACCGGTTCAAGACGATCAACGACACGCTCGGTCACGCGGTCGGTGATCTGCTGCTGGAGTGCGTGGCCAAGCGGCTAAAGGCCGCGGTGCGCGCCAGCGACACGGTGGCGCGGGTCGGCGGCGACGAATTCACCCTCCTGCTACCCGACATCACCGCCCTCGAGCGGGTATTCGTGGTCGGCGACAAGATCCTCTCCGCGGTGCGCGCCCCTTACCTGATCGGTCCCCACCAGGTCCACACCTCGGCGAGCATCGGCGCGAGCCTCTATCCCGGAGACGGCGAAGACGCCGAGACCCTCATCAAGAATGCCGACGCGGCCCTGAACCGGGCCAAGCAGCAGGGGCGCAACGTCCTCGAGTTCCATTCGCGCCCGGGAGGGGGCCGGTTCACCGGCCGCGGCGCCCTCGCGGAGGGGTTGCGCGAAGCCATCGAGAAACGCCAGTTCCTCCTGCACTACCAGCCGACCATCGATACGCTCGGCAAGGTGGTCGGCATGGAGGCCCTGGTACGCTGGCGCCATCCCGAGTGGGGGCTCCTCTATCCCCTGCAGTTTATCCCGATCGCGGAGGACACCGGGATGATCCTCGACATCGGCGAGTGGGTCCTGACGTCCGCCTGCACCGATCGGAGGTCCTGGCACAACGGGAACGGCACCAAGATCCCGCGCGTCAGCATCAACCTGTCGAATCGCCAGCTGTACCAGGGCCGCTTCCTGGTGGATTCGCTGGCGCGCGCCCTCTCCGAATACCGCCTCGATCCCACCTGCCTCGAGGTCGAGGTCACCGAGAACGCGCTGGCCCAGGACGAGAACGTCGCCATGCAGACGCTGCAGGAGGTGAAGGACCTGGGGATCTCGATCGCCCTTGACGACTACGGCACCGGCTACTCGTCTCTGGCCCGCTTGAAGCGCTTCCCGATCCACAGCGTCAAGATCGACCGCTCGTTCATCCACAACGTCGCGGCCGGCAGCGACGAGGCGACCCTGGTGACCGCGATGATCGCGGTGGGACACGGCTTGAAGCTGCACGTCACCGCCGAGGGGGTCGAGACCGGCGATCAGATGAGCTTTCTGGTGGACAAGGGGATCGACGAGATGCAGGGGCACTACATCGGCAAGCCGGTCCCCGCCGGCGATTGCCAGGGCCTCCTCGACGCGGGACCCATCCGGTCTTCCTGACGCCTTGCGGTTGACCCGCGGACTTTCTATATTCCACAATCCGTGAGACGAGTGGCGGAGGGAGCAGGATTCGAACCTGCGGGGGTTTCCCCCAACGGTTTTCAAGACCGCCGCCTTAAACCGCTCGGCCATCCCTCCGTGTTCGCCATTATAACGACGAGGCGCGCGTGAACCCCACGGTGGACCTGATCGGCCTGCTGGTCGTCCTGCTGGCGATCGCCTGCGCGGTCCTCTTCCTGCTGACGCGGCTGCGCCTGCCTCCCGTGGTCGGCTACCTGGTGTCGGGCGTCCTCCTGGGGCCGCACGGCCTCCGGATCATTTCCGGGAGCGACGCGGTCTCGTCCCTGGCCGAGATGGGCGTCCTCCTCCTGATGTTCACCCTCGGCCTGGAGTTCGACACCGGCTCGTTCAGGCGCTACCGTGACGTGGTGCTGGGGGGGGGCAGCCTGCAGATCCTCCTGACGCTCGTGTGCGCCATGGGGGCGGGGGCGATCCTCGGCTGGCCTCTGCGGACCGCGATCTTCCTGGGCTGCATCATGGCGCTGAGCAGCACGGCGGTCGTCCTGCGGAGCCTGATGCAGAACGGCCTGATGGACACGCTTCCGGGCCGGCTGACCACGGGCATCCTGATCCTGCAGGACCTGAGCATCGTGCCGATGATGATCCTCCTGCCGATCGGCGGCGGCTCCCCCTCCGCCGTGGCCGTCGACGTGGCCTCGGCGCTGGGACGCGCCGCCTTCCTGCTCGGCGCGACGTTCGTCCTCAGCCAGTACGTCATGCCGCGCCTCCTGCAGCTCATCGCCTCGGCGCGCAGCCCAGAGCTGCTGCTCCTCTCGACCCTGACCATCTGCTTCGGGATGGCGTGGCTGAGCCACGGCCTCGGCGTGTCGTTCGCCCTCGGCGCGTTCCTCGCCGGGTTGATCCTGGGAGGCAGCGAGTACGCTCAGCAGATGACCGCTGACCTGGCGCCGTTCCGCGAGGTGCTGTCGGGCTTCTTCTTCGTGGCCATGGGGATGCTGCTCGACACGGGGTTCGCGCTGACGAACTGGCCTTCGGTCGTGGTGGTCCTGGTCATCATCCTGATCGCCAAGACGGGGATCACCGCGGCCGCCGTCGGCGGTTTCGGCTACCCGTTGCCGGTCGCGCTTCAAGTCGGGATCAACCTGGCGCAGATCGGCGAGTTCTCCTTCATGCTCGCCCTGATGGGCGTGCAGCAGGGCCTGATCTCGCGCGATTTCTATCAGGTCACCATTGCCGCCTCGGTCATCTCGATGATCCTGGCCCCGGTCGCGAACCGTCTGTCCGCCTCGATCGCCTCGGCGATGGCGCGCGCCACCGGCGGGATGCTGCCCGACTGGGGCCGCAAGGATCGGCTGGCGGAGCAGGAGGAGGGGTCCACCCTCCCGGAGCAGGCTTCCCTCGTCATCCTCGGCTACGGCACGGTGGGCCGGACGCTCGGCGAGGTGCTGATGACGAACAAAGTCCCCTTTGTCGGCCTCGAGATCGATCCGTCGCTCGTGCGCCAGGCGCGGCGCGCCGGGCATCCGGTGCGCTACGGCGATTGCGGCAGCGAGGAGATGCTGAGGCGCGCCGGCGTCGCGACGGCGCGCACCCTCGTCGTCACCCTCCCCGACCATGTCCTGGCGCGCGCCGTCATCCGCATGGCGCGGCGGCTCAACCCCGAGGTCCACATCCTGGCCCGCGGACGCCGCGGCCTGGAGGACGACGACCTGTACAGGGAGGGTGCCGACGAGGTCGTGCACGAGGCGTTCGAGGTCGGGATCGAGTTCCTGGCGCGCATCCTGAGGCGACTGAACTTCCCCAAGCAGGCGGTCGAGCGCCAGCTCGGGAGGCTGCGCGGCGGGCGCTACGAGGTCTTCCGTCGCGAGGACTTCGAGCCCCTGCCGCTCGGCGACGTGCGCCGCAGCCTCGACACCCTGCGCGTCGAGTTCCTGGAGATCCCTCCCGGCTCGCCGCTTGCCGGCAAGACCCTGCGCGACGCCGGCGTGCGCGAGGCCACAGGCGCCCTCATCCTCGCCGTGATGCGCGACGGGCGCGTCTTCCCCTCCCCGGAAGCCTGGTTCGTCCTGCAGGAGAAGGACACCATCCTCGTGTCCGGCGCCGGCGAGCAGGTGGCCGAGGTGGAGGGCCTCCTCGGGGCGCGGACCTAGCTCGGCTTCTCCCCGGTCGAGGCGGCGCGAACGCAGTAGCGCGAGCGGCTCGCGCGGTACATTCCCGCTTTTCGCTGCGACAAAAAAACTCTCACTTTTCACTTGCATTCCAGATAGTATTCTGCATATTTACACCATGCGTTCCGCCGCCGCTTTGCGCGCATCGCATCATTCTTTATACCCGCTCGCCGATCACCCACGCGTTGATCATCCGCGCGTCCATCTCCCACACGCCCACCTCACGCCCATCGATGTCTTACGCGCCGAACTCACGCGCGGCGATCGCGCGCCCGCCGATCACGCACGCGCGCAGCCTGCGAGAGTCGCGGCCCCTCGCCGCTTCGTCTGCAGGGAGGATGCGCCGGCCTATCGCGCTCCGTCCGTGACAGCCTCGAGCGCCTACCCGGTCGAGCGGTCGCTGCGCCAGGCGGACGCCCTGGCGCTGTCGCGGCGGGCCGGCCTCGATCGAATCGCGATTCCCCTCGCCCGTGCGGCGGCCGCGTTCGTGCAGCGGCAGGCCTGGCCCGATTTCGGGTTCGCCCGTGTCGAGGACCACGCCCGCGAGCGATTCGGACGCTCGGGCCGGTGGGTGAAGGACTGCGCCTCGCTGGGCCGCGCGCTCCAGACTCTTCCGCTTCTGGCCGACGCCCTCACCGGAGACGATGGCGGCCGTCCCATCGGGCGCGTGGCGGCGCTTCTCGTCGCCCGGGTCGCGTCCGCCGATTCCCTGGCCGCCTGGGTGACCCTGGCGCGGCGCGTCCCCATCCGGGCGCTGCGCGATGCGGTCCGGGCGTCGCGCGCCGCCGGGTCCGACTCGCCGGCGGACGTCGAGGCTCGCGCCGGTGACGATCCGCAGCTATCCGCGGATACCGAGGTCCCGCCCGAGGACGGGCTGGACGATCTCTCCGACCGCACCCTCGTCCGCATCCTCGTCCCGGCCCCGCGGTGGGGGAGGCCTGCTCCGCCGGCCTCCCCCCCGACGCCGACA
>DASYUH010000015.1 GCA_036001465.1 Candidatus Polarisedimenticolia bacterium | reverse complement strand
GCGGCGAGGTCGATCGTCATGGGGGCCACGATCAGGACGTGCTCCGCTCCGAGCGGCGTCACCTCGATGGTCCCCAGGGAAACCCGGTGCGTCCCCGCCTCGCCCCCGAAATTCCCGGCGCCGGAGCGGATCGACTCCCAGCCGCGGGTGATGGCCCCCATCTCGATCCTCGAGACCTGCGCCTTCCGGGAGAGCATGGCCGCGACCGCATCCCGATCGGCGCCGTTGTGCGCCTCGAGGTAGCGCGTCACGAACACCCGCACCTCCTCGCGCGGGGCGGGAGGGGCCACGGCGGCGGGCGCGCCGGCGCCGGCCGGAAGGGCCAGGACGGCGGCCGACAGGATGGCGGCGGCCCATCCGGATGTCTTCATCGCGTCACCTCCGCGCCGAGTATAGACCTGCGACGGCACCTTTCAGCGCGTCCGCCGGCCTCAGTCCTCCTCGGCGGTGAGCGTCAGCCGGAGCCGGGTCATCGGCGAGGTCATGAGATCGTCGCGGCGGATCACGAGGGTCGTCTGGCCGCTCACGTCGTTGCCGTTGTCCTCCGCCTCGAAGGCTATCGTCCCGCTCTGAACGGGCCGGTCCCCGTTCACGACATCGAGCCGCGCCGTGATCCGCCGGTCGTGGTTGTCGCCGGGGTTGTTGACCGTGGCCCTGACCTTGACCTCGATCATGCCGTCCCGCCGCTCCCGGGCCGACATCTCGAAGCCGCTGTCCCAGGTCCCGCGTCTTTTGCTGTAGTTGGCCCGGAGCGCCACGCCGCCGAAGGTCAGCTTGCCGAGCGCATGGTAGTCCGGCGTCGAGAACCAGCCTCCGTCTCCCCAGAACGACCGGTCGGCTGCGGCGAAGTCGAGATCCAGGGTCAGCGGGGAAGCGTCCCGGGAGTCCGCCCCCCTCGCGGGCGGGGCGCCGGAGGCCGCGAGTGCCGAGGTGCATGCCAGGACGCAGGCCAGGACAATCCATCGAGACATGGCGGCTTCCTCCCTCAACGGACGAACGATCGATCGAGAACCGCGACGAGGCGGTCGATCTGCCGCGACGTGACGGTGAATGGCGGGGCGAACAAGAGGCCCGTGCCGTCGGACGTCGGCAGGAGATGAACCCCCGCGGTGCGCGCTCGGGCGCCGATCGCCTCGATCCGGGCCGCGGCTCCCGCGCGGCGCCGCGAGGCGGCGGGGCCTCCCGCGTCCAGCTGAAGGCCCTGGAGAAGACCGCGGCCCCGCACGTCGGCGATCTCGCCGGGGTGCCGGTCGCGCAGCGCCTCGAGACCTGCTCGCAGCCGCCGGCCCATCGCCCCGGCCCGCTCGACCAGGCGCTCCCGCTTGAGGATCCGGATGGTGGCGCGCGCCGCGGCGCACCCGAGCGGATGCCCGGCATTGGTCAGGCCGTGGTTGAGACCGGTGCGCCGCAGCTCCTCGCCCCAGGCCCGCTCGAAGATCGCCGCCCCGAGCGGGGCGTAGCCGCCCGTGATCCCCTTGGCACAGACGATGGCGTCGGGGACCAGGCCGACCGACTGCGATCCGAACCACCGTCCGGTCCGGCCGAAGCCGGTCACCACCTCGTCGGCGATCAGTTTGATGCCGTGCCGATCGCAGAGGCCACGCAGCCCCCGGGCGAGAAATCGGGAGAGGGGGACCGCACCGATGCCCGCCATCACCGGCTCCACGACCAGGGCGGCGAACGTCCCGGGCCCGTGCCGGCGGAGCGCGCGCTCCACCCCCTCGAGGGCCAGGGCGCAGGCGCGGGGCCAGTCGCGGCCGGCCTTCTCCCACAGATCGAAGGGGGAGGGCGCATGCGCCGCCCACGGCCGGCGATCGCCGTACGGCATCAGCGTTCCGCCGCTGACGTTCTCGATCGTCATCGTGTCGCCGTGGTACGACTGTCTGAAGGACAGGACGCGGGCCCTGCGGGTCACCTTGCGCGCGGCCCGGATGGCGGACTCGAGGGCGTCCGACCCGCTGCAGCTGAACTGGGGCGTCGTGAGGTGCCGGGGCAGGACGGTCCTGAGGTCACTCGTCAGCGCGACCCTCACGTCGACGAAATCGGACGGGGCGACCCACGACGTCCGCTGCACCTGGGCCGCAAGATCGCGCGCCATGTCCGCGCGGCCCGTCCCGAGGTTGTTGACGTAGAACTGGCCGCCCCAGTCTTCGAGCGTGGTCCCGTCCTCGAAGGTGACAGTCATGCCGCGGCAGCGGATGACGGTGTTCGAGGGGGACGGCCTCAGGTATCCTGGCGCGCCCGTGTGCCAGACATTCAGATAGAAGGGGCGGTTCCTGTCGCGTCGCAAGCGCGCGGCAGTATAGCAGGGGAGGAGCCGGCCCCCTACCCGGACAGGCCCCTAGTAGGTCCACTCCAGGCCGGCGCTGTAGACCGTCCGGTCGGTGTCCGTGAAGTCGAAGCGGTCGTATTTCCCGGCGCCCCAGCGGAACAGCTTGTAGCGCCCCTGCAGGAACCAGCCGGCCGAGCCGTCGGTGTGGAGGATGATGCCGGGCTGCACGTAGAACGACGGGTCGGGCTGGAAGCGGTGCGAGGTGACGAACGACCACCTGCCCCCCTCCCGCGGGTCGCTGATCGCCCGGACCGAGAGGAAGTTGTAGTCGCCCCAGTAGTAATCGAATCCGGCGCCGACCTGGACCATGTTCCGGTCCCCCGTGATGATGTCGGGGATCACGTGGATGCCGCGGAGCATGCCGGCCGCCACGAACCCCTTCTTCAAGATTTGCTCGGTGTCGAACTGCACGACGTGGTCGAAGTCCTTGCGGTACCTGTAGAGGCCCGCGTAGGTGGAGCGGCGGCGGTCCTTCACGTACCCGCCGACCTCGCCCCCCTTGGTGAAATCGCCGTACCAGGCCTGCACGTGAGCCTGCTTGTACGACACGAATCCCCAGAAGTCCTCGAACGTGGTGTCGTCGGAGTCGACCAGGTGGTCCCACTGCAGGATGATCGTCCCCAGGGGCTTGACCGGGAAAGTCGCGCGCTTCGACTTGGGGGGCGCGGAGGAGGAGCCGGGCTTCGCGGCGGCGTCCGGGCCGGCGGCACGGACCGGGAGGGCCAGTCCGGCGGACGCCATCATGAACGCCAGGGCCGATGCCAGGACCCGGGTTCCTGGGCTCCTGGCGGGGGCCCCTCCGATTCCTACGCTTCCTTCGGGCCGGTCCATTTCCGATCCTTCTCCGATTTCCGGCGCATCTCGCCGGTGACGAATCGCTTGTACGCCCACACGAACCAGGACAGCGTCCGCAGGGCGGCGTTGCCGAGCCCGAACACCGGGTACAGCGCCAGCACCAGGTACTTGTAGCCGCTGTCGATCTTCTTCTGGATGATGAAGAACGGGTACAGCTCGAGCAGCAGGTACAGCACGTAGATCAGGCCGAGCGCCTCCCACTGCTTCAGGTAAAAAAGCATCAGCAGGGACCAGAAGCGGAACGGGTCCGTGACCACCACGAACACGTTGTAGATCATCTCGTAGCGCAGCCTCCAGCGGGACAGGCGTCCGAAGAGAAGCTTCACGTACGAGAAAAAGAGGTGGTAGTGGGCCGGGTACCAGTAGAGTATCCGCTGCCGGGCCAGGGCGCCGATGCGGTCCGGGACCACGGTCCAGACGGTCTCGTCCACGAACACCACGTTCCCCTCGTTCAAGAGCTCGATGATCGTCCGCTGCAGGTCCTCGCCCTGGAACACGCCGGTGTGCTTGTGATGAAACGCCTGCAGGCGCTCCTTCTTGAACAGGCCGATGGCGCCCGACACGCAGCTGATGCTGGCCGTCCCGTCCTGGAAACGGCGGCCGATCTCCATCGACTTGCAATACTCGTAGCGCTGCAGGCAGGAGATCAGCCCCGAACCCTTGGGTCCGTGCCGGTCGCGCCGATCGGGCACGACGTTGAAGGCCGCCGCGTCGAAATGATCCAGGAGGGAGGTCGGGATCTTCGCATCGCCGATGCGCGTGTCGTCGTCGAGCAAAAGGACATGGGGTGTCTGCACCCGGTGGATGCCGAAATTGATCGCCGAGACCTTTCCCATGTTGGGGATGCGGTAGAAGCGAACGCCGAGTCTCTCGAGAATCTGATAGGTGTCGTCGGTCGAGCCGTCGTCCACGACCAGTATCTGATGGCGCGGCAATCCGGCGCGGAGGAGGTCCTCGATCGTCTCCCGGATGACCATACGGCCGTTGTGCGTCGGAATCAGGGCCGTGACCTTGGTCAGGTCCGAGGTGAAGGAACGCCGCACCGGCCGGTTCCAGATCTCGAGGTAGACCTTCAGCGCGTCGACGAGGATGAACAGGGCGACGATGTAGAAGAAGGGGGACAGCTCGAGGCCCGAGAAGCTCATGGACGCGGATCTCCCCCCCGAATATAGGGAGCGGGGGCGACGGCGCAAGTCAGGACGGGATCCGCTTCATTTCTGTAAGGGGGTCCGGACCGCCTCCAGGACGCGGTCGAGTGCCGTGACAGGATCCAGGCTCGGGTCATGATAGATGTTCCAGCCGGTGTAGACCGCGATCAGGTTGCGCCCCGGCACGACGAACAGGCGCTGCCCGCCATACCCCGAGGCGGCGTAAGATTGCCGGCCAGCCCACCATTGATAGCCGTAGCCGAAACCTTCGATTCCCGTGGAGGTGGCAGCGACGATCGGCGAGATCGACCGGGCGACCCAGTCATCCGGGAGAATGCGCCGCCCGTCCCAGACCCCACCGTGAAGGTAAAGATAGCCGATCCTGGCCAGATCGGATGCCGTGAAATAGAGGCCTCCTTCCGCATCCGGAATGCCCTTCGGGGTCCTCTTCCAGTAGTGCTCCCGGATCCCGAGCGGACCGAAGAGGTGCTCCCGGGCGTAGTCCTCGGCGTCCTTCCCGGTCGCAGCCTGCAGGATGTGCACCAGGAGCATGGTCACGCCGCTGCTGTAGGTGAACACCTCCCCGGGCCGGTGCGCCATCGGCCGATCGAGCACGTAGCCGACCCAGTCGTCCAGCCCCTCCATCACCGAGCAGGAATTGGCGGGGCTCGTGTAGTCCGTCGACCACTCGTCCCACTCGAGGCCCGATCGCATGGTCAGGAGGTCCTCGAGGGTGATCGCCTTCTTCCGATCGTCGAGATTCTTGATGGGAAACCCGTCGAAGTAGGGGAGGACCCTGACTCCGACCCCCGGGATCTCCCCTCGTCGGATCGCGATCCCGATGAGCGCGGAGGTCACGCTCTTCGAAACCGACTGGAGGGTGTGCAGGCGGCCCCGCCGGTAATAGGGATGCCATTCCGGGTCGTAGTAGTTGTAGGGACCCGGCGGCTGAGTGATTTTCTTGAACGGCGTGTCGTAGTCCCGGGTAAAGGACGCCTCGTGGACGACGAGCCCGTTCCGGATCACGAGGAGTCCATCCACGAACCCGTGTTCCCCGGCGCGCAGTTCGTCATCGAGCCGGGACAGGACGGCCGCATCGAGCCCCTGCGCCTCGGGAGTCGCGGTGGGCCAGGCTTCCGCCGGCCACGGGTCGGTCGCGGGTGCGGGCCCGCACGCGGTCGGGCACGCGAACAGAAGCGCCACCCCGAGTCCGCCGGTGATGAAGCCCCGCACACGCCGCCACAGGCGCGCCGCGCCCCAGTGGAACCCTCCGAGAGGAAATTCCGGCGGCCCCGGCCGAACGACCGGGGCGGTTCCTGGTCGGCGGACCTTCACCCGGCCGACCGGGCGTCGATCGGGACGTGCCCCTCCTGGCGACGGACGTCCGCCAGCCAGCGCCGGACCGACCGGTACGGCTCCAGGTCGATGCCGGCCTCCGGAGCGACGTGCGTGTAGGCGTACAGGCCGATGTCGGCGATGGTGTACCGGTCTCCGACCAGGAAGGGCCGCTCGCGGAGGTGATCGTCCATGACTTCGAGCGCATACCGGCCCTGGGCCTGCTTCTGGCCCAGGAGCTCGCGGTAGAAGGGCGTCAGCTTGATTTTCTTGATCGCCAGCCAGAAGCGCGCGGTCCCGATGTGGGGCTCGTGGCTGTTCTGCTCGAAGAAGAGCCACTTGAGGGCCTCGGTCTGGTCCAGCGGGTCCGCCGGCCAGTACGGGGTCCCCTGGGAAAGAAAGAAGAGGATGGCGTTCGACTCGGGAAGGGTGCGGCCGTCGTCGAGCTCGAGCACCGGGATCTTTCCCTGCGGGTTCTTGAAGAGGAAGCTCCCGGTCTTCGACTCGCCGCGCAGGATATCGAGCGGGATGTACTCGTATCGCAGTCCAAGATGGGCGAGCAGGAGCCGCACCTTGTAGCCGTTGCCCGACGGCGGGTAGTCATAAAGCTTCACCGTGCGCCCTGTCGGGTGTATTTCCAGTTGCGTTCCTTCCCCTCGGCCATCCACCCGACGGCCGTCTCGAGGCGGTTGTTCCGGGTCTCCTCACGCCGGGCCTCGGTCACCCACTCGACGTAGTCCTTCTTGCGGGAGTCGTTGAACCCTTCAAAGGTCGCCAGGGCCTTCCTGTTCCTGCGCAGGGCGCTCATGAAGTAATCCGGGACCCGGAGCGTGCGCGGCGTCCTCGGCCTCGCCCTGCGGGGCGCCTTGATCCCCTGGTCGTTCAACGCGGCGGCCTCCGAGACCAGCCGGATCAGGGTCTTCTCATCGGGCAGATCGGAGAGGGCGGTGATGCGGCCGAACTGCCCCATGGCCTGATCGCCGGCCGCGTCGCGAATCGGCTTCATGTCCGCGAGGAGGGCCTCCTTCCAGAAACCGAAGGCGCAGTGGCCCTTGAACGAGGCCATGCTGCACAGGATGCCCTTGTACATGAAGTGAGGGAAGCCCCATTTGAGCGTCTCCTCCACACCGGGGCAGCCGGCATGCACGACCCTGCGGAGGTGAGTGAGGATCGGCCGGGCGAACCCGGCAGACCTCGTGATGAATGCGTCGACCCGTGGATCCTTCTTCCCCATGCTCATGCCCTCCGTTCGAACGGATTTTACCTCCAGGAGCCGGGTCATGTGCCGTCGGCGCCGTCCTTCGTGACGAACCGGGCCGCCACGAGGTACAGGGCCGCCCCGGTGACGCCGAACATCAGATCCCGCATGGTGTTCCCCAGATCCCCCTGCGTGTTGGTCCTGGCGAGTTGATCGAGAGCGAATTCGCCGATTTCCCAGAACAGGGCGGCCACGTTGGTCAGCCCGAATGCGAGGAGGTCCGAGCCCAGCCTTGTCGGTGCCCCGAGCAGGAAGCCGGCGACCGATGCGGCGCGCCGGAAGAAGAACGCGGCGGCGATGCCGCCGAGGAGATGCATCACGGGATCGACGAAGGGCTCATGGCCGAAGAGGGCCCCTGCCACGAGATGCAGCACCAGGACCGCACCGGGCGCCCAGGCCGCCTCGCGGGCGAGGCGCCGGATGATCGACAGTCCCTGGCTTGCCATGGATCACGCGGCGGCGCCGAACAGGGCGCCGACGCCGTAGGTGATGGCCATCGCGAGGGCCCCCCAGACGGTGACGCGCAGGGCGCCGACCGGGATCGCGGCGCCTCCGGCGCGGGCCGCAACTCCTCCCAGGATCGCCAGGACGAGAAGGCACGAACCGGTGACGATCGACGCGAGAAAGCCGGCGGGAGCAAGGAGCACGCTCATCAGGGGCATCGCGGCGCCGGCGGCGAATGAAGCCGCCGAGGCCAGCGCGGCCTGCACCGGACGCGCGCGCTGGAGGTCGGTGATGCCCAATTCGTCCCGGGCGTGGGCTCCGAGAGCATCGTGGGCCATCAGCTGATCCGCCACCTGTTTCGCGAGAGCCGGATCGAGACCCCGGGCGACATAGATGCTCGCAAGCTCCGCCCGCTCCGATTCGTCCTGGGTCGCCAGCTCCCGGCGCTCGCGCGCCAGATCCGCCTCCTCGGTGTCCGCCTGCGATCCCACCGAGACGTATTCACCGGCGGCCATGGACATGGCTCCCGCGACGAGGCCGGCGACCCCCGTGATCAGCACGCTGCTCTTCGTGGCCCCGGCGCCCGCCACGCCCAGAACGAGACTCGCGGTCGACACGATCCCGTCATTGGCGCCCAGGACGGAGGCCCGAAGCCAACCGATGCGCTCCGAGCGGTGGCGTTCGATGTGTCGCATGGCCATCGGGCGAGATCTGTATCACACGTTCGGCCCGCGTGGGGAGCGACCTTCCGTGCGCCCGGCCCGAAGTCTGCGCTCCGGGCGCCTGGCGTCAATTACCGGCGCGTCTCGGCTCGTCGGTCCCCAGCTGTGCGCCCCCTTCGTTCGGCAGGTCGTCGCTGAACACGAAGACCGAGCCGACCGCCGCGACGGCCCGGGCCCCGCCGGATTCGACCAGGGCGGCCGGCACCCCGATGTACACCCGCTTCGCGCTCCGATCCAGTGCGAAGTGCACCTCCTCCTGGTTGGTCAGGTTCATCGCCGCCACCTCCTCGACAGAGGCGATGCCGACCGTTCCGTAGTAGGCCTCGCCGACGCGGAACAACCAGGCGGTCACCAGACGGTCGAAGTGGAACGCTGTGTTCTTCCCCCACCAGGCGGTCCCATTGGCCGGATCTCCGTCGGTGTCGAGGGCGAGGTTGACCCCCATCCAGGTGGAGGGCGGGGTGTCCTGGAGATCGATCCTGAACCAGGCCAGCGGCCGGGATGGGTCGTTCGCGACGAACAGGGCGCGCGCGTCGGGGAGGCCGGGGCGGCCGTCCCCCTCGCCGTCCCTGGCCAGCTCGCGCCAGGGGAGAGCCCGCAGCGGCGCCGCATCGTCCGGGATCAGGCTCCGCGACGACGGCGGCTCGCCCGGGGCCGGCACCGGCGCGGCCCCCGATCCGTCCTCGCCGATCCAGGCCACGTCGTCGATCTCGATGGAGAACGGTCCGGAAACTCCCGGGATGGTCTGCACGCCGAGCCAGCGCGCCTCGCGCGGATTCCAGGTCTCGTTCTCGAGTCCCTTCCCCTGCGGCTGCAGGCGAGAGAAAGGGATCTCGACGGTGCTCCAGGCGGGGGTCGCCGTCACCTTCGCCATGTAGTTCACCGACTTCGCCATCGGGCCGGACCGGACGCCGATCAGCACGTCCCCCTGACCGCGCAGGCTCAGGCGCAGGCCGGTGAGCCGACCCAGGTCCGCCGCGCGGCCGCCGTCGGCGACCGCCGTCCAGGCGCCGCCGAAGACGCCGGGCCCGGAGCCGATCGTGCCGCCCAGGCGGAGCGCGCCGCGGGAGCCGCCGGCTCCCTTGTGAATCGGCTTCAGGCGGAGTGTCGTCATGCCGCCGAGCAGATCGTCTCCGAGGGGAACCCAGGCCGACCCCTTGCCGGCGACGAGGTCGCGGTCCTCGAAGTCGTCGATGCTCACCGCCGTCTCCTGGCCGCGGGCCGCTTCGGCGGCGCCGGCCAGCGCCAGAAGGCCGATGATCGCGCAGGCTGCCGTTCGAGACATGGGCACCTCCCTCGTCGCGCGCGGGCACCCCGAACGCCGGGAGACGGCCCCGCGGACATGCGAACAGTACGGGCCGGCGCGGCGGGGCGTGCCGGCGCTTCGACGGGCGGCCGGACGGAGGAGGCGAACGGCCGCCCCGGCCGGTGGACGGCGACGGGTCGCGGACGGTCTGGGCCATAATGCCGCCATGCGCGAAGCCGTCGGGGGATACGGCCTGGAGAAGCCGCCCGGAGCCCGTCCGGGCGGAGGATGGGTGGCGCTGGGCGCCTGGGCCGCCGCATGCTTTGCCTACTGGGCCGTGTACGTCGCCGCCGTCCTTCTCACCTCGAAACTCTCCTGGTGGGTGGCGGCGCGCTCGGCGCTTCTCGGCGTCCTGCCCGATTGCCTGCTCGCGCCCTTCGCCCTGGCCTACACGCGCCGGGCTCCCTGGGGGAGCATGGCCACGTGGCGCTTCTTCCTGCGTCATGGGTTCGGCGTCGGCGCATTCTTCGTTCTGTCGGCGGCCGGCTACATGATCGAGTTCGTCGTCGAGCGTCGCCTGACGACCGGCGCCTGGGCCGCCCCGCCGGGGCTCGAGATGCTGGCCTGGAAAGGGCTCGGCTCGATGTTCGTCTACGCCACTGTGTGCGGCATCGGGAGCGCCGTGGAGCAGGCGCGCCGCGCGGCGCGGGCCGAAGTGCTGCGCGCCGAGGCGCAGCTGGCGGCGCTCCGGGCGCGGCTCAATCCGCACTTCATCTTCAACCTGCTGCACACGCTGATGGGCCTGGTGGCGCGCGATCCGGCCTCGGCGGAGTCCGCCCTGGAACGTCTCGGTGACGTCCTGCGCTACGGCCTGCGCGTGCAGTCGCAGGGGCTGGACGAGGTGCGGTTGCGCGAGGAGTGGGAGTTCGTGGACCGGTACCTGTCGCTGGAACGCCTGCGTCTCGGGGAGCGCCTTCAGGCGATCCTCGAGGTGGAGGACGGCCTGCTCGACGCGGTCGTGCCGGCGTTCTCGCTGCAGCCGCTGGTCGAGAATGCCGTGCGTCACGCGATCGCTCCGCGCGCCGGCGGCGGCCGGCTGGTGGTCTCCGCGCGGCGCGCGGGGCGGACGCTGGTGCTGGCAGTCGAGGACGACGGCATCGCCGGCGCCGGCGGCGCGACCGATCGTGGCGATGCGCTGCACCGGGGTTCGGGGCTCGGTCTGCGGCTCATCCGCGAGAGACTCCAGGCCCTCTACGGCGGAGCCGCCCGCCTGGAGACCGGACGGTCGGCGCTCGGCGGCTTCCGCGCCGCCGTCACCCTTCCCCTCGCGGCCGCGTCGGAGTCGCCGGCATGAGCGCCAGGAAGGTGTCGGCCGTCGTCGTCGAGGACGAGCCCGTGGCCCGCCGGAGTCTCCGCGAGTACCTGGACCGGATCGACTGGATAGAAATCGCGGGGGAGGCGGCCGACGGCCGCACGGCGGTCGAGATGATCGATCGCCTCAAGCCGGACCTGGTCTTCCTGGACGTGCAGCTGCCCGAGATGACGGGTCTACGGGTCCTCGAATCGGTCGGGCACGCGCCGGAGGTGGTGTTCACCACCGCCTACGATCAGTACGCGCTGGCCGCCTTCGAGATCGGCGCGCTCGACTACCTGGTGAAGCCGTTCGGCCGCGAGCGCTTCCTGAAGACCGTGGAGCGCCTGCGCCAGCGCCTGGCCGCTGCGGGGGTCCCGGCTCCCGAACGGGCGAGGGCCGCCTTCGCCTCCGGGCCGCTGGCGCGCCTCTTCGCCCGCCGTGGCGATCGAATCGTGCCGATCCTGGCGCGCGACATAAGGCGCATCGAGGCGCGGGGCGACTACGCCGAGATCCATACGCCGGCCGGGGCGTTCCTCCTGCATCTCAGCCTGAAGGAGCTGGCGGCGCGCCTCGATCCGGAGCGCTTCGCCCAGGTGCATCGCTCGCACATCGTCAACCTCGACGCCATCGATCACCTGCGACCCTACGACGATCGAAGACTGATGATCGTGCTGCGCGACGGGAGCGAGATCGTGGCCAGCCGGGCGGCCTCGGAGCGGCTGCGCCACGGGGTTCGCTGACCCGTATCGCTCACTTCGCGTTCGGTGCCCTGAGCACCTTGACGGTCGTCTCGGCCTTCTCCGGCCTGCCACCCGGCGCGGCCGCGGGCAGCGTCAGTGTGAGCTTGTAGTCCCCCTCAGGAACGAACTGCGTCTGTCCCATCTGCTGCGCGTCGACGGTCGGGATCCGGTGCTTGACGTCGGCCTGCAGATCCCAGATGGCGCGGTTGAGGCCGGGGCGGCCGGACGCGGAGATCTCACGGATCACGGCGCCGGCCGGGTCGGCGACGGCGATCTTGACGCCGTCGGGATTGCCGTCCCGCAGCCAGTAGGTGATGGCGGCCCCCATCGGCGGGTTGGCGGCGCGGAAGACGGCCGCCCCTCCACCATAGCCGCGGCTGCCGTACAGGCGCGGGTGGGCCGGCAGCGGTGGGAAGACCGCCAGCGGACGGTTGCGGACCTCCTGCGTCAGCTGGGCGATCGGCGTGACGTCGTCCATGATGTAGAGACTCCGGCCGTGCGTCGCGACCACCAGGTCGCGCTCGCGGGGATGGATGACCAGGTCGTCCACCGGCACCGCCGGGAGCGATGTGCCGTTCAGCCGCACCCAGTGCTGGCCGCGATCGACCGTGACGTACAGGCCGAACTCCGTGCCGACATACAGCGTCTGCCGGTTGAGGAGCGCCTCGGTGACGACCTCCGCCGGCTCGTTCGGCGGCAGGTCGCCGGCGACGCTCTTCCAGGTGCGGCCGGCGTCGTCGGTCAAGAGCACGATGGTGCGCTCGACGTCGCTGCGGTGGCCGTCCACCGTGACGTAGGCGGTGTCGGCGCCGTGGCGCCCCGGCGCGATGCGCGACACGTAGAGGCCGGCGACCTCTTTCGGCGTGACGTCGGTCCACGTCTGGCCGTCGTTGCGGGTGAGCTGGACCCGGCCGTCGTCGGTCCCGGCCCAGATCATCCCCTTGACGAGGGGGGACTCCGCCAGCGACACCACGGTGCCGTAGGTCTCGGCGTCCGAGCCGACGGTCGCCGTCCTGACCGGCTCGTTCTTCGACAGGTCCGGGCTGATGGCGAAGTACCGGTCGCCCCGCTCGGTCAGCTTGAACACCCGGTTGCCGCCCATGTAGAGGACGCTCGGATCGTGCGGCGAGACGAAGTAGGGCGCGTTCCAGTTGAACCGCAGGCGCTCCTCCCCCTCGCGCGGGGACGGGGCCAGCAGCGTGAGAACGTTGGTGTCCAGCCGGATGCGCGCCAGCGAGCCCCCCTGGGACGTGGCGTACACCAGGTTGGGGTCGGTCGGGTCGAACTGGGCCGTGAAGCCGTCGCCGAAGAAGATAGGACGCCAGTCGTCGTTGAGGATGCCGTCGGCGAACGCGTCCTCTCCGGGATCGAACGCCTCCGTCTTGAACAGGGTCTCCGAGGGGCCCATCCAGGAGCCGTTGTCCTGCAGCCCCCCGGCGACGCGATACGGATCGGATCCGTCCAGCGCGATGCGATAGAACTGCCCGGCGGCGATGGTGTTGAGGTAGTCCCAGCTCCCGGCCTTGTCGTGCGAGATGTACACGCCGCCGTCGTTGCCGACGAGGATCTGGCTCGGGTCGAGGGGGTTGACCACGATGGCGTGGAAGTCGACGTGCACCTTCGGGCTTCCGGAGCGCCGGAACGTCTTCCCGCCGTCGTCGGAGATCGCCAGGTCCCAGCCCGGGAGGTAGACGCGCTGGTCGTTCTCCGGGTCGACCGCGAGGCGCGAGAAGTAGAAGGGACGGAAGTTGATCGGGCTCGTGCGCGTCCAGCTTTCGCCGCGGTCCTCGCTCCGGAACAGGCCGCCGCTGATCGAATAGTTGTCCATCGGCGATCTGCCGGCGCCGCCGAAGTCGCTTTCGACCACGGCGTACACGATGCTCGGGTTCTTCGGGTACACGGCGAGGCCGATCCGGCCGGTGCGCGGCGGGAGCCCCTTGGTCTTCTTCTTCCAGGTCTGGCCCCCGTCGTCCGAGCGGAAGACGCCGCCGGTGTCGCCGACGCCGCTGAATGACCAGGGAGTGCGGCGGCGCGAATACATTCCGGCATAGACGGTCTCGGGGCGCTGCGGGTCGACCACCACGTCGCTGGCGCCCGTGTTGGCATCCACCTTCAGGACCTGCCTCCAGGTCGCTCCGCCGTCGCCCGTCTTGTAGACGCCGCGCTCCGGGTTCGGACCCCACAGGCGCCCGAGAGCCGCCACGTAGCAGACGTCCGGGTTCCTGGGATCGACGGCGAGGCGCGGGATGTCGCGCGTCTCGGCCAGGCCGAGGTGCGTCCAGGTGCCACCCGCGTCGGTCGAGCGGTACACGCCGTTCCCCCAAGACGACGAGTTGCGGCCGTTCCCTTCGCCGGTTCCGACCCAGACGATCTTCCCCTTGCCGCGCTCGGCGCGGCTTTTTTCAGTGCCGCCTGCCGATTTCGGGGCCCCACCCGAGGCCCCGCCCGCGGTCCCGCCTCCAGCGGCGGCCGCGCCCCTCCGGGCCAGGTCCGCCTTCTCCTCCTCCGCCCACCCGGGCCAGCTCTCCGGCGCGTCGGCCACGGCGATGGCGCCGATCGACAGGTTCGGCTGGTCGTCGAAGACCGGGCTGAACGTGACCCCGAGGTTCTCGGTCTTGAAGACGCCCCCGATGCCGAAGCCGACGTAGAACGACGTCCGGCTTCCCGGCACGTAGGCCAGCGCCGCCACGCGCCCCCCCATATTGGCCGGGCCGATGCTTCTGAAGGAGAGACCTCTCAAGTCGTCGGCGGTCAGGGCACGGTCGCCCGGTGCCGGGGCGGACCTGTCGCGGGTCTTCTCGGCGGGGCGGGCCTCCATGATCAGCGGGATGGCGCACAGGAGCACGACGATGAGCCGGATCGGCGACGCGGACGGGCGACGGCGGGGCATGGAACCTCCCGGGTTGTGTGGAGCACGAGGGGGGGATTCTACCCGGAAGAGGCAGGGAGTTGCACCGGCGGCGACGACCTGGGCGCCCCGCCCGTATGTCTCGGCGCAAACGCTGGCGACGTCCGCACAGTACAGGAAGACCTGCAAGCGGTCGTTTTCGCCACGCTCCCGTGGAGCGGGCAGGTCGACGATCCAGCCGTCGAGGCCGTCTTTCCACTCCCCATTCGCACCGGCCGGGGTCAGGGGAGGGTCTGGACGTTGAATCCGTCATGACGCGACTCCCATGCTCTGCGCGGCGGCGGCTTCGAGGCGATGTCACCTGGCGCCCCGAGATGAGCCCGGTCCGCGCGACACGTGCGAACGAACCCGTTGACCCTTCCGACGCGCACCCCCGGTGGCGCGATGGCCCTTCCATCAGGTCAGGCATCCGCCGGGGCTCCTGAATTTGTGGCCTCTCGAGCAGGTCTTCCACCCGCCCTTGTTCACCTTTGACATGATTGGCCTCGACGGCGGTGGTAGAGCACGATCTCAAGATCCCGGGCCGCGGCGCGGCGCGCGGCGCGCCGCGGGCCGATGTCGGGCGGCGTTTCTCACGATCCGCGCCTTCACCAGCTTCCGAACGAGAGTGGTCCGCAGAGGATGGTCCGAAGGGGCGCTGTTTGCATGACCTGCTACTCGAAGCCCCCGGCCAAGATTCTGACCCGGGCCAGCCTGTCGGGGGCATCGGGACCCGGCACATAGTCGGCCTCGAGCTCAGCCGGCGATTGGTGTTCCAGATCGACTGAATCGAGAAAAAGCGTCCAGGACGGATCCTTCTCCCCTCTGGGCGAATGAAATCTGCCGTACGGCAGGTCGTCTATGAAGCTCTTCCATCGCAAGCTCGCTATCTCGTGGCTGCCGTGAAACATCATGGTTCCCGATGGGTCCCTGAGTGTGAGCGTCATCGTCCCCACGGGCCGCGAGGTCACCCAGGCAGGCATGGGTGGCCACGCAGCGTCTTCATCCGGCGTGAGACCCACAACTATGGCAGCCCTGTAGGCATCATAGCGACGGCGCTGCGGGAGTCCTCCGACCCGATAGGTGGCCCTGTACGGCTTCGACAGCGAAAATTCCTCGAAGTCGACCTTGAATCCCGGATTGAGAGGGTGGGGGATGCGGGAAATCGCACCATCGCCGTGGTAACCAGAAATCCGCACCGGGGCACGCCAGGCAAGGACGAGGGGCGAGCAGGCCACCAGCATGCATGACGTCGTCAGGGCGACGCAGGCCAGCACGGTGCCGCCGCAAGCGAGCAGAAAGGACGCTATCGTGTGCGGTTTCGGGCGACATGCCGACGGCGATCGACCTTTAGAGGGCAAGGCGCATCTCGTTGCTCGACGTGAATCCCATGCTCTCATACAGAGGGCGACCGTCGTCGCTCGCGTGCAGAAAGAGAAAACGCATCCCTTCCGCGCGACACCACTGGAGAATCGCCTCCATGAGCTGCCGGCCGATCCCCCGGCGGCGATCCTCCGGTTCGGTAAACATGTTCACGACCCAGGCACGCTGTGGCTGCGGGTCCCTGGGATGCGGCTGGAACTGCAGAATGATGACTCCTCCGCCCGCGACGACCCGGTTACCACGACCTTCGACCAGCCAGCCCCGGTACGTTCCGTCCATCAATCCCCGACGCAGCAGGGGAGTCGAGCTTGCGATCATCGCGTCAAGCGCCTGGTGATCCGTGAAGCCCATGTCCTCGAACATGCGCCGGCGGTGGTAGAGCACGGTATCAAGATCCTGCGGAGTCGCCGGCCGAATCTGATAAGTGTTCACCAGGCCTCCTCGGACGATTGCTGGGCCGCCCGCGATCTCACCAACACTTGGGCCCACGAATTCACTCCTGCGTAGGCGAACGCCGGGCTCCGGCGAGAACGCGGTTGACCAGAACCCACTGCCACCCTACGAGCGCGACGCCAATCACGTTCTGGGCGCTCTGGATTCCACCCGACCGGAACATCAGCACCTCGAGCGGTATGATCGCGACGAGAAGCAACAATCTTACACGTGCCGCGCGTGTCCAGTCCCATTCCGCCACCTGTCGCGGCCGCCGGGCGCGGAGGTCCCGGAGGACCCAGAAGATGGCGGCACAGGCGATGCCGCAGAACAGGACGGGACCGATCAGGGCAAGGGACACGTCGAGGCCGAGCGTCGCTCCTTCGAATCGGAAGCCTTTAGGGTCGGTCCAGGCGGCGTACGTGACGGCCGCAGCCAACGGCACTTGAAACCCCAGAAGCAGCCAGTGAAATGGTTGTCGGCCGCCCCGCCACCCCAGATAGAGGAGTGCCAGAACGAACGCCGCCCCGATGATCAGCACCCAGTACGCCCCGCCGATCCCTCGGCCGCCGATCCCGGCGGTCAGGGCCCAGCTGTACGCAGTGCCCTGGGTCGCGCCCCGGACGAGCGGCAGCCACACCAGGACCCCCGCGAAAAGCGCTGTCCACAACAGAATCACGGCAAGCAGGGGATCCTTTCGCCACATGACCGGGCTAGCTCGCCGTTCGTCGGGTCGCGTCCAGGCTGACGACTGGCTCGTCGCCGACGACCTCGGCGCTGTGCAGCGCCCCTCGCGGCACGGCGATGCTGTCGCCCGCCTGCAGGATGAATCGGCTCCCCCCCATGATGATGCAAAAGCGGCCGGAGAGCACCGCGTCGATCTTGTCCACCTTGTGGTCGTGCTGGGGAAAGAACGTCCCGGGCGCATAGACGTAGCGCGCTACGGTGTAACCGAGTCTCTCCAGCCTCAGCCTGAGCGCCTTCTCGGAGAGTGGCCCGTCCTTCTTCTCGTCCCAGCGCTCGATCCCGGCGGGTCGATCAGTTCGCGGGCTCACGCCTGATTCGCGGCTTCCGGCTCGACGACGACGGCCGTTCCGTAGCACAGGACTTCGGTCACTCCCTGCATGATCTCGTTGGCATCATATCGGACGCCCACGACGGCGTTCGCCCCCACTTCCTCGGCATGCCGCAGCATCTCCTGGAACGCCTCCAGCCGGGTCTTCTCGCATAACTCGGTGAACAGCGTGATATTTCCCCCGACGAGGGTCTGCAGCGATGCGCCGATGGTGCCGAACACCGACCGGGAACGGACCGTGATCCCCCGCACGACCCCGAGCATCCGCCTGACTCGGAAGCCGTCGAGCGTGAAGGTCGTCGTGGTCATCGATGGCTTCATCGTCCTCCCCCCATTGCGCTCCGTCCGGGAACGTGGGCGCTCATTCGATCACGGTACGTGGTTTGCTGGCCGGCGGTTCCAGCCAGATCCGGGCTCGCTCGTGGTCGCCAAGAGCCAGCGACACAGGGTCGCATGGGCCTCGCTGCCCGGGTCGAGGTAGGACGACCACCACGTCGTCTACCGCTCGAGGCGAGGCGGCGACCGGCTCGACAATCGCGTCTGCGTGTGTCGCTTCCGCAACGAGCGCCGGGTCGTGAGGCAACCTGGATGAGCCCCGGGCGGAAATCCTGGCTAAAACTCCCGGGCGAGCGCGTTGCCGCCCGTGATGATCCGCAGGGTCGAGTTCAGGGTGCCCTCGTCGTTGTCGAATCCGCCGTGCGAGGTGCAGCGCGAAGCGAGCTTGATGCCCGCGGGGACGCCGGCGGTGCGGATGACCGTGGGGCCCGCGGCGACGGCCGGCTGCCCGAGCGCCTTCTTGATCGCCGCGTCTTCCGTGAGGAACTTCTCCATCCCGAGGAGCGCATCGTGCTTCCCCTCTTCGAAGGCCTCGGAGACCAGGTAGAGCAGGCTCTTGTTGTAGGCGGGCCCGATCGAGTCGGCGCGCTCCGTCTCATCATTCATGTTGAAGACCGCCAGCTGCTCGATGGCGCGTCCGACGTGGGGGAGGATGTTGGCCTCGAACAGCTCCGTGGTGCAAGCAGCGGCGTACAGGGTCAGCGTCTTGATGGGCACCTTCATCTCGACGAGCAGGGGGATGAGGTAGGCATAGAAGATGCTGCCCGCGCTGTGGCCGATGAGGTGCAGCTCCGCATCGGGATGCCGGCCGACGTGGGCCGCGATCCGGGAGGCGACGATGCGCGCGCCCCCGTCGGCCTCGACGCTGGCGCGCCGGGCGTTGTCCTTGATTTGCCGCCAGATCGGCCGGCCGAGAGGCCGCGCGCCCAGCTCGATCGCCTCGTCGAGGAGGTCCCTGAAGCGCTCCTTCAGGTCGGGGCGCCATCCCACGAGGCGGTCCCGCCGGAAGGCGTCCTGGACGATGCCGGTGCAGGAGTCCAGGAAACCGGTGTGCCAGATGAAGCTGAGAGGGTAGATCCGGTTGCCGAGGAAGTACGGCTGCAGGCTGGCGATGCGCGAGGCGGCCGCCTTCTCGTTGTTCAGCCCGCCATGGGCATAGAGCGCGAGCCTCTTCTTGCCGCGCCAGCCGGCCGTCTTGTTGTCGAACTCCTGGCCGATGATCCGCTCCACCTCCGCGGGGCCCGTCGCATACCGCCCCGAGGATTCGAGCCGCCCGTCGTTCCCCAGGCTGACGTAGTGGGAGCGGATCTCGGCCTGCACCACCTCCTCGTGGGGGATGTAGTCGAAGGTCGCCACGCGGCCACGGGCCGCCTCGCCCGCCATGGCGGCGCTGACGGCCGGCACGCCCAGGCGGGCGACCCAGCAGTCGTAGCTGTTCTCGAGCCAGTCGTCGTAGCTGATCCGGCAGAATCCCTTCAGCCCCCATTTCGGTCCCCACGAGTTCTGGATCCAGAAGCCCACGTCGTCGTACCCGACGATGGCGAACGCGTGTCCTCCGGCCTTCTTCCTGCTGTACGGGATCTGCCCGGTCCGGGGATCGACGTCGTACCATCCCTCGTGCACGTCCGAGCTGGCGTAGAGGATCCCCGCTTCCCGCAGCGCGCTCTGCATGTGGTTCAGGTGCAGGTGCCGCACGCGGAAGTAGGCGCCCAGGGGACGGCGGCAGGCGTCCTTCTCCCGCTCCTTGGTGAACGTGCCCGGCTCGTTCTCGACGTAACGCCAGACCTCGTCCCGGCAGACGCCGTGCCGGTGCCACCCCTTCATGGCGCCGCGGATGCTCGAGCCGTCGTAGTTCTCCCCGCGCCACTCGTCGTAGCGCTTCGCCATCTCGTAGAGCATGCGGGGGCTGACACGATCCTTCATGGGAGGGGGATACTCCCGATTGCGAAACAGGAAATTCACCACCGCCGCCAGGCCGAAGCCGGTGCAGGCCCCCTCCTTCTTCTGGTCGAGGATCTTCGGCACCTTCTTCCGGTTGTCGAGCTTGAACGGGAGCTCGAGGAGGCTCCCCTCGTACATGAAGTCGCGCAGGTCGAGGGGGTCCTTCGTCACGCCCGCGAAGGGGCGTTGTGTCCTGAGGGCCGCGATTCGCGCCTTGGGGGGCATGCCACACCTCCGGAATTATTGCTCGATCAGGAAATCCACCGCCACGCTCGCGGCGAAGGGGCGGCCATCGGCCAGCCGGCCGCGCACGCCGATCGTCAGCGCGCTCTGGCCATAGCCGGGGCGCATGAAGCGCACCACGCTCCAGCCGTCGAATACGCATTCCCAGCCGTCGCGCGCTCGTGCGATGCGGGAGGGCTTCACGGGATTCGGAAGCGGCAAGCCCCCGACGGCATGCACCTGCGCCTCCGACGGCTCGACCGGTGAGGCGAGGAGGATCTTCAGATCATCCGGCCTGTACCCCTTGTGTGGATTGAAGTGAACCGAATCGGGGCCGCGCGCCTCCAGAACGACGGCGGCCGCGGTTGTGCTGTCTTCAGTCGACGCGCCGCCGGCGGCTTCGGTCCGTGGCCGCTCGGCCGCGCCGGGATCGGAACCCGGCTGGACCCAGGCCTCTCCGCGCGTCCGGGCCTTGATCAGGTCGCCCGCCAGACAAAACGCCTCCCTGCCGCGCACGGCCAGGCCCGGAAGAAGGCCAAGCTGGAACCCGGCCACAACGTCTTCGCGCCCCTTTCCGGCCGGCGCCAGCTGGGCAACAAGCGGCAACTTCGTGCCGTCGGTCGCCTGCAGGAATGGGACGACAATCTCGAGGACTCCCGCCTTCCCGAGCCCGCCGGCCTGCTCGGCCTCCCGCACGACCCCTTCCACAGGCGTCCCCTGGCGTACGAAAACGTGGCCGTCCACGGAGGCGTCCTCCGCGACGCGAAAATGAACCGGAGAACCAGGTGGACTGAACTCCGACGTGACGCTTTCCAGGAGCTCCAGCTCGATGGTGGTGTACGCGGGGATCCTGAGCATTCCTTCGGCGTGTTCCGGTGCCGGAGGCGCGTCCACCTCCCCCACCGGGGCCTTCTCCTTCAGGGCCTCGTTGTCCACGGCGTCGCTGTAACGATTCCGGATATGGGAGGCCGAAGTCTTGACCTCGCGGGCCGTGGCGGTGACCAGTTCTCCCACTTTGGATATGAGCGCTTTCCCCCGCTCCTCGTCCACGACGGCGACGTCCTTCCAGACTTCCAAGTAGTAGGTCTCGCCCGGCACCAGGTCGAGCTCGCGCGTCACGACGGTCCAGTTGGTCCAGATCAGGTGCCGGCCGGGATCCACGTACGCGACGCCGTAGGACCCGTTGTCGATGACGCCGAGGAAGGTCTGGTCCGCATAGACAAACATCGTCCTGGCTCCTCCAGTCATCCGGCCAGTCCGGATGAAGTAGACCAGCGCCTTGTCGGGCCGGGGCTCGGCGAAGCTGACCGGGTGCTTCTCGCCTGCGAAACCCAGGGGAGAGGCAACAGACGCGAGCAGCACGACAAGCGCCGGAAGCCGGCGCGGCTTCGACGCAGGGAGCCGATCTTCGGAGATTGCGGTGGTCTTGATCATCGCGATTTGCCTCGGTTGGGTCCAGCCTGCCTGTCCAAAACATGACGCAGCGCGCATGCCGCGCGGAGCGAAGCCTGGCGCTACAGTACCAAAGACTTCGATGTTGCGCGCGATTTTTTCAGGTCGTATAGCGTGCGTTGATGTCGATGTAGCGGCGGGTCAAGTCGCAGGTCCAGAGAACGGCGCGGCCGGGGCCGGAGGCGAGGTCGAGCCGCACCCGGACGCGCGGGGTGGCGAACAGGTGGCGGAGGCCGTTGCCGTTCCGCGCGCCGTTCCCGGACGGGACGGCGCGGCCGCGGCGGACGACGGGGACGTCGCCGATGTTCATGGAGACGCCGGCGGGGGAGAAGTCGATGCCGGCGGCGCCGGCCGCGGAGAGGATGCGCCCCCAGTTGGGATCGCCGCCGGCCAGGGCGGTCTTGACCAGGGGGGAATTGGCGATCGACCGGGCGACGCGGTCGGCCGCGGTCTCGCTGGGGGCGCCGGTCACCTCCACCTCCAGGATGCGGCGCGCGCCCTCGCCGTCCGTGACAATGTCGAGGGCGAGGGCGCGGCAGACCGCGCGCAGGGCGCGGACGAACGGCTGCTCGTGAGGTCCGGACCGCAGGAGAGCGCGATGGGTGGCGGCGCCGCTGGCCATCAGGAGGACGGTATCGTTGGTGGAGCAGTCGCCGTCCACGGAAATGGCGTTGAACGAATCCCGCACGGCCTCGCGCAGCAGGCGGTCGAGCAGCCGCGGGTGCACGCTGGCGTCGGTGAGGATGAACGCCAGCATGGTCGCCATGCGCGGGTGAATCATCCCCGAGCCTTTGGCGAAGCCGGTCACGGTCACCGTGCGGCCGCCGAGGACCGCCTCGGCGCAACGGATCTTCGGGCGCGTGTCGGTGGTCATGATGGCGCGCGCGGCGGCGCCGAGTCCCGCGCTCTCATGCGACAGCGCGCGCCGCGCCACGGGGAGGGCGCCCACGAGGCGCCGATGGGCGAGCGGGCGGCCGATGACCCCGGTCGAGGCCACCAGGATCTCCTCCGGCCGGCAGTCCACGAGACGGGCCGCGGCCGCGGCCACGGCGCGGGCTCGGCGCTCTCCCTCGAGGCCGGTGGCGGCGTTGGCGCAGCCGGAGTTGATCACCACGCCGCGGGCCTGTCCCAGCGAGCGCTCGAGGTGATCGCGGCACACGACGATCGGAGCCGCCGCGAACCGGTTGGTCGTGAACACGCCGGCGGTCACCGCCCTTCCCTCGGAAACGATCAGGGCCAGATCGAGCGGCTTCCCGGCGCGCCCCCGCTTCTTCAGGCCGCAGGCGACGCCCGCGAGGCGGAACCCCCGCGGGACGCGCGGGTGCCGCAGCAGGAGGCCGGCATCGGGGCTGCGTGTCACGTCATCTCCTTCACGAGCGCCATCTCGTCGCAGCGCTCGCGCCGCCGGCAGATCGAGCAGTCGACGAACACCTTCTGCGGCAGGCTCTCGCGCGGCACCTGGGAGAATCGCAGTCTTTCGAAGAGGCCGGGGGCCCGGGTCAGCACGAAGACGCGCTCGAGGCCGTGCAGGCGCGCCTCGTCGAGCAGCTCGTCGACCAGGAGGCGGCCGAAGCCGAGCCCCTGGAACGGGTCGCCCACGACGAGCGACCGGATCTCCGCCAGGCGCGAGGAATAGCGGCGCAGGGCCCCGAACCCGAGCACGATAGGCGGGCCGAATGCGGGGGAGAGGATGCGGAAATCCGGAAGGGCGGCGCGCAGCGCTCCGCCGGACAGCGGCAGGAGGACCTGACGGTCGGACCACTTCCTGATCCACGCCTCGATCACGGGCAGGTCGTCGTGTTCGGCCGGCCGGATGCGCACTTCGAGAACCGCCGATCCGTCAGCGCGGGGCATCGGCACGCTCCCTTCCGCGGGCGCCGGAAAACGGCGCGCCGCCCCGAGCCGCGGCGGCCAGACGCCCCGAGGCCCAGGCGCGCGTGCGATCGAGCGCGTCGGCGACCCTCCCGGGGGCGGTCCCGCCTGCGCAGCCGCGCCGCGCGATCGCGGCGCGCAGATCGAGCCAGGCGAACACGTCGTCCTGGAACAGGGGAGTCACCGCGCGCAGCGTCGCGAGCGGCAGGCGCGACAGCGACAGCCCGGCATCGCGCGCCCGTGCCGCCGCCTCCCCGGCGAGATGGTGCGCCCGGGCGAACGGCACGCCGCGCTCCGCCAGGTACTCGGCGAGGTCGGTCGCGAGCAGGTCGCCGCCGTCGGCCAGGCCCCGCCCCGGCACCGGCTTCAGGTAGGCGATGACGTTCGCCAGGACCTCGAGAGAGGCGCGGGTCGTGTCGAGGCCGTCGAACAGCGCCTCCTTGTCTTCCTGCAGGTCGCGGTTGTAGGCGGCCGGCAGCCCCTTCAGCGTCGCCAGGAGCCCCGCCAGGCGGCCGGCGACCCGTCCCGCCTTGCCGCGCATCAGCTCGAGGGGGTCGGGATTCTTCTTCTGCGGCATGAGGCTCGATCCGGTCGCCGCGGCGTCGTCGAGCGCCAGCCAGCCGAACTCGTCGGCGGTGCCGAGGATGAAGTCCTCGGCGATCTGCGACAGGTGCACCATCGTCAACGAGCAGGCGTACAGCGTGTCCACGACGAAGTCGCGATCCGAGACGGCATCGAGGCTGTTGGCCGTCGGGCGCGAGAACCCGAGGCGCCGCGCCAGCGCCTGGCGGTCGACGGCGATCGTCGTGCCGGCCAGGGCGGCGGAGCCGAGCGGGCAGGCGTCGAGGTGCAGCTGGGCCTCGGCGAAGCGGAGGTCGTCCCGGATCAGCCGCTCGGCGTGCGCCAGGACGAGGTGCGCCAGGAGGATCGGCTGCGCCCGCCGCAGATGCGTGTACCCCGGGATCGCGAGTGTGCCGGCGCGCTCGGCCAGGGAGGCGCACTCCAGGACGGTGGCCGCGAGCGCCCGGCGCATCAGGGCAATCTGCTCCCGGCAGAAGAGCCTCAGGTCGGTCGCCACCAGATCGTTCCGCGATCGGCCGGTGCGGAGCCTGCCCGCCAGGGCGGATCCCGCCAGCCCTTCGACCGCCGCCTCGACGTACGAGTGGACGTCCTCGAAGGCGGGCTGCGCGGCGCCGCCGTCCGGGCCGTCCGGCCCGATGCCGGCGCCGTCCGGGATCGGCGTCTCGCCGACCTGCCGCAGGGCGTCGTCGAGGCGGGCCGCCTCGCCGGCGGACAGGATGCCGGCGCCGCGGAGGCCTTCGACCCAGGCGCGATTGGCGGCGATGTCGGCGGAGAGCAGCCGCCGATCGAAGGCGAACGAGGCGCAGTACCGCTCGATCGTCTCATCGAGCGGCGCGCCGAAGCCGCCCCCCCACAGTCGTCCGGGGAGGGCGCCCGAGCCCGACGATCCCCGCGGCACCGCCGCGCGGAATGCCGCCCCACGCCGCGCCGTCGCGCGGAATGCCGCCCCACGCCGCGACGTCGCGCCCGGGGCGCGACGCGGCTTCCGCGCGCGGCGGCTCAAGGCCGCACCCCTTTGAGCGCGCCACCTGAGCGCGCCGCGGTCCGCGGGCGGATGGGCAGGGCGGGAGCGTGCGAGGACGCGGCATCGGACGCCGCGTCCCCGTCGATCGCTTCGGGCTGCGCCCCGCGCGTCGAGAGGCCGAACAGACGGATGAACCCCTCGGCGTGCTTCGGGTCGTACTCCTCTCCCATGACGAACGAGCCGAGAGCGGCGTCGTAGAGCGAGTGCGGCGAGCGGCGCCCGACGACGGTGATCGTCCCGCGCCGCAGGCGGAGGGTCACCTCTCCGGCCAGGTTCTCCTGGGTCCTGGCGACGAACGCGTCGAGCGCCAGGCGGAGCGGCGTGTACCAGAGGCCGTCGTAGACCAGCTCGGCATAGCGCTCGGCGAGGCGCTGCTTGACATGCTGCGTGGCGCGGTCGAGGCAGAGCGACTCGAGCTCGCGGTGCGCCCGCACGAGAACCGTGCCGGCCGGCGTCTCGTACACGCCGCGCGACTTGATGCCGACGAGGCGGTTCTCGACCAGGTCCGCGCGCCCGACCCCCTGCTCGCCGGCGAGACGGTTCAGGCGCTCGATGAGGGGGACGCCGTCCAGTCGCTCTCCGTCCAGCGCCACCGGCACGCCGGCTTCGAACCCCACGGTGACCTCGATCCCCGCCGCCGGCGCTCCGTCCGGATCGCGGGTCAGCACGAACACGTCCGCGGACGGCTCGACGGCCGGGTCCTCCAGGGGGCCTCCCTCGTGGCTGACGTGCCACAGATTCCGGTCGCGGCTGTAAGGGGACTGCCGGGTGACGGGAACGGGGACGCCGCGCGCGGCGGCATAGTCGATCGCCTCCTCACGCGAGCGGATGGACCATTCCCGCCAGGGCGCGAGGATGCGCAGGCCGGGAGCCAGCGACTGGTACACCAGCTCGAAGCGCACCTGGTCGTTCCCCTTGCCGGTGCAGCCGTGGGCCAGCGCATCGGCGCCGTGCATGAGCGCCACGCGCACCTGCTCGCGCGCGATGACCGGGCGTGCGAGCGCCGTGCCGAGCAGGTAGCCGTTCTCGTACACGGCCCCCGCGCGGAGCGCCGGCCAGATCTGCTCGTGGACGAAGGCGGCCCGGAGATCGCGCCGCACGAAGTGGTCGGCCCCGGAGTTGAGCGCCCGGCGCTCGAGCCCGGACAGCTCGTCACCCTGGCCGACGTCGGCCACCATGGCGATCACCTCGCAGCCGTAGGTCTCCTTGAGCCAGGGGATGATGATCGAGGTGTCCAGGCCGCCCGAATAGGCGAGCACGGCGCGCTTGACCCCGGGCCTCATTCCCCGCCTCCACGCAGCACGGACGCGAACGCGTCGAGAAAGCGATCGATCTCCCCGTCCGAGATGACATAGGGGGGCAGCAGGCGCAGCACCCGCTCTCCCGCGGTGCCGGTGACGATGCCCCGCTCGAACAGCGCCTCCACGACCCCGGCCGCCGGCCGGCGCAGGGCGACGCCGATCATCAGCCCCCGCCCGCGGACCTCCTCGATGGGACCGGCCGGATCGACCGTGGCGAAGCCGCCCGCGCCGTTCGCGGCGATCGCCGCGAGCCCGGCGGCCAGCCTCCGGCCGCGCTCCTGGGCGGCGGCGAGCAGGCCCTCCGCCTCGACCGCGTCGAGAAAGGCGAGAGCCAGGCGGCAGGCGAGCGGGCCGCCGCCGAAGGTCGAGCCGTGCGAGCCGGGACCGAAATCCTCGGCCAGATCGTCGCGGCCGAGCAGGGCGCCGAGCGGCAGGCCGGCGGCGAGCGGCTTGGCGAGGGTGATCAGGTCGGGCGCGACGCCGGCCTGGCGGCAGGCCGACCAGGCGCCGGTGCGCCCCAGGCCGCACTGCACCTCATCGGCGATGAGCAGCGCCCCCGTGGCGTCGCATGCGGCCCGCGCCGCCTGCACGAATCCCGGAGACAGGGGGCGCACGCCCCCCTCACCCTGCACGGGCTCGAGGAGGATCGCCGCGGTCCGCGGTGAGGCGGCGCGCGCCAGCGCCTCGGTGTCGTCGGGCGCGACGAAGGTGACGCCGGGCACCAGCGGCACGAACGGCGCGCGGTATGTCTCCTGGCCGGTGACCGAGAGAGCCAGCGCCGTCCGTCCGTGAAACGATCCATGCAGCGCGACGATCTCCGGTGGCTCCGAGGCGGCGAGACCCAGGACGCGCCGTGCCCGGGCGCGCGCCAGCTTCAGCGCCGCCTCGACCGCCTCGCTGCCGCTGTTGCAGAAGAAGGCGCGCGGCAGGCCGAAGAGCGCCGCCAGGCGCGCCGCCAGCGGCCCCTGATACGGGTGGTGGTAGAGATTCGAGCAGTGCAGCAGGAGCCGCTCCTCCCCGGCCGCCTCGCGCAGCGCGGCGACGATCCGCGGGTGCGCGTGGCCGAGGGCGTTCACCGCGATCCCTCCGAGCATGTCGAGATACTCGCGACCGGCGTCGTCGTAAAGCCGGCAGCCCGAACCCCCCACCGCGCGAAGCCCCGAGCGCGCGTACGTCGGAAACAGGTGGCGCGCCTCCAGGCCGAGGGCGTGGTCCATCGCCGCCGTGCCGGTCTCGAGCGATCGGGCGCTCACGGCAGGCCTCCTCCTGGCCGGGCGGAGCGCGCCGCCGGCGCGGCGACGATGCGCGTCCCGCAGACGGCGCCGGGCGATCCGGGGAAGCGCGGGGCGATCCGGATCTCGGGCACGCGCGAGCGCAGCGCCTGCCGGCAGGCGAGGAGCTTCGGGATCATCCCGTCGTGGGCCGCTCCCGATTCGATGAGCCGATCGAGGCCGCGCCTCGTCAGGGTTCGGATGACCGACCCGTCTTCGGCCGCCACCCCCTCCACGTCGGTCATGAAGAGCAGGCGGCCCGCGCGCAGCCCGGCGGCCAGCGCCGCCGCCATCAGATCGGCGTTGACGTTCAGGAAGCCGTGGTCCGGGCCCAGGGCCAGGCTCGCGACGACCGGAAGGCGGCGCGCCGCGAGCAGGTCGCGGTAGAAGCGCGCATTCACCGACGCGACCCGCCCGACCGCCCCCAGACCGTCGCCGGCGGGCACGGCCAGGGTCCCCGATCCGTCGGCGCCCGTCAGGCCGATCGCGGCGCAGCCGCGCCGCACGAGTCCCTCGACGATCTGCCCGTTGACCAGGCCGCCCAGGACCATGAGCGCCACCTGGAGGACCTCCTCGCTGGTCGCCCGCTGGCCGCCGACGAACCGGCTGGGGATGCCGAGCCGCGACAGCCAGCGGCTCAGCTCCGCTCCGCCGCCGTGCACCACCAGAACGTCCTCGCCCGCCCTCCAGGCGGCGGCGATGCGATCGAGCACCGCCTCTCCGGCGGGGGAGCTCTCCAGGACGCTGCCGCCGATCTTGGCGACGGTGAGTCGGCGCGTCATCTCGGCAACCCCTCGGCCTCGGAACGGCCGGCCATGAGATTGAGGTTCTGCACCGCCTGGCCGGCGGCCCCCTTCACCAGGTTGTCGATGGCGGCGAAGAGCGTGGCGCGCCGATGGGCCGCATCGCAGGTCCAGCCGATGGCGCACGAGTTGGTGCCGCGCACGTCGCTCGTGGACGGAAGGCATCCTTCTCCCAGGAGCCGCACGAACGGCTCGCCGGCGTACGCGTTCTCGTACGCCGAGGCGACGTCGGGCGCGGCGGCCCCGTCCCGCAGTCGCGCGCTGATCGTGCAGAGGAGGCCGCGATCGATCGGCGCGAGGTGCGGCAGGAACAGGACCTCCTCCCCGGGCGCCAGTCCGGCGCCCTGGGCGATCTCCGCCAGGTGCCGGTGGCGCGGCTGGCCGTAGGGCCGGATCGAGCCTTCGACCTCGCAGAACAGCAGGTCTTCGCGCAGGCGCCGCCCCGCCCCCGAGGCGCCGGAGACCGCGTGGATCATCACGGGCGACCCGGTGTCGAGGAGCCCGGCGCGCCGCAGGGGCAGAAGGGCCAGGAGAGCGGCGGTCGGGTAGCAGCCCGGGTTGGCCACCAGGGAGGCAGGGCCGATCGCGGCGCGGCTCCACTCGCTGAGGCCGTAAGTCGCGCTCGCCAGCAGCTCCGGCGCTTCGTGCTCGAACCCGTACCACTCGGGATAGAGCCCCTTCGGACGCAGGCGGAACGCGCCGCTGAGATCGACGACGCGAATCCCGGCGTCGAGGAGCGGCCCGGCCAGTCGGATCGAAGTCTCCTCGGGGGTCGCGAGAAGCGCCAGCGCCGCGCCCTGCCGGCCGAGCTCCGCCACGACCCGGCCGATGCCGCGGTCCCCCGGCCCCGCGGCCGCCGCCCCCTGGCCGTCCGTGTCGAGGCCGCGGCACGGCAGGTCCACGACACCGCGCAGGGACGGATGGATCGATCCCAGGGGCGCGCCGTCGCGATCCGGCCCGCCGAAGACCGCGGCGAGCTGGAAGTACGGGTGGGCTTCGAGAAGGCGCGCCGCCTCGCGCCCGGCGTAGCCGGTGGCGCCGAAGATCGCCACGCCGGCGCGGCCGTCGCCGGCGCGCCCGCCCGCCTTTCGATCCACCACGATTCTGCCGTCGGACATCCTCGACTCCGCAAAAAAATTCGGCCGGCCCCTTCGTTCGGGACCGGCCGCAACGAATGGCGTTTCGCGTCGCTACCGGCACCCGAGGAGCCCGCGGAGCCTGCGCTCCAGGGCCCGGGCGCGCGACGGGCTCGGGGTGGCGGCGAAGAGCGTGTCGTCTCCCGATACGGTGCCGACCACCTCGTCGAGCGCGGCGCGGTCGAGGGCGACACCGAGCGCATGGGCCAGCCCGGGGGAGGTCTTGAGGACGACCAGGTTCCCGGCGCGGGCCGCGCCCGTCAGGTGGGTGCGCATCATGCGTTCCATCTGCTCCAGCATGCGGTCCGATGCGGGGCCGGATGCGGGCGCGTCCGCTTCGAGATAGCCGGACGGGCCCTTGACCAGGCCCAGCTCGTGCAGGTCGCGGGACAGCGTCGCCTGGGTGACGCGCACCCCGGCGGTCTGCAGGCGCCCCAGCATCTCCCGCTGGCTGCGGGCCGGTCCGGTGCGCACGAACGACCGGATGATCCCCTGTCGGTGCGCCTTGGTCGTCGGACGGCTCTTGTCGAAGACTGCAACTTTATTCATAAGCTTGCATAAAATACCACTGTGTCCCGGCGCGTCAACCAAAAAAGCGCAAACATTCCGCCGCGGTCCGCATCCTGCAACAACGGGACCCGTGCGGGCCGCTCGCGGCAGGAGCTGTCCGAACATGAGGCCGGGACCGGCCGAACACGCGGACCGCCTCCGAGGGGATAGAATCGTGGGCGCGAACCAGGAGGCCGGCCCGATACTCGGACAGGCTCCTATCCGTGGAGGGGACGTGATGGACACTCTGCTGCAGGATCTGCGCTACGGCCTCAGGATGCTCCGGTCGCGGCCCGCCTTCACGGTCGTGGCCCTCCTGGCGCTGGCGCTCGGGATCGGCGCCAACACCGCCATGTTCAGCGTCGTCGACGCGGTCCTTCTGCGCCCGCTGCCGTATCGGGACCCCGGGCGGCTCGTGATGATCTGGCACGAGTACGCGCAGATGAACCTGCCGAAGGCGTCGCTGTCGGTCCCGTCCTACCTCGAGTACCGGGACCACGTGCAGGGGTTCGAGAGCGTGGCGGCCGCGGCCAACTGGAGCGCCAACCTCACCGGCGCGGGGGACCCGGAGCGCGTCCAGGGGGCGCGGGTGACGGGCAACTTCCTGGCGACCCTCGGCGTGCCGCCGATGCTCGGCCGGGATTTCCTGAAGGAGGAGGACGCTCCGGGCGGCGAGCGGGTCGTGATCCTCAGCCACGGACTCTGGCAGCGGCGCTTTGGCGGCGACGCCGGGATCCTCGGGAAGACGCTCGAGCTCAACGGCGAGACGCACACCGTCGTCGGCGTCATGCCGCCACACTTCGTCTTCTTCCAGCCGGCCGACCTGTACAAGCCGATCGCCTTCACCGTCGAGCAGACGGCTCCCGGCAACCACGGCAACGAGTTCCTGATCGGCGTGGCGCGCCTGAAGCCGGGCGTGACGCTTCAGCAGGCCGGTTCGGAGATGGACGGAATCGGCTCGCGACTTCGGAAGGAGTTCTACGTCGAAGGCTGGAGCCCGCGCCTGTTCCCACTCCTGGACGAGATGACCGGCGAGGTCAGGCCCTCGCTCCTGGTGCTCCTGGCGGCGGTCGGCTGCGTGCTGCTCATCGCCTGCTCGAACGTCGCCAACCTGCTCCTGGCCCGCGCCACCGCGCGGCAGAGGGAGATGGCGATCCGCTCGGCCCTCGGCGCGGGGCGCCTCCGCGTGGTCCGCCAGCTCCTGACCGAGAGCGTCGTGCTCGGGGCGGCGGGCGGGGCGCTCGGGCTCCTCGTCGCCTTCCTCGGGCTCAAGGTCCTCGTGGCTGCGGCGCCGGACGCGGCGGTGCAGATGGTCCTGGGGGGCCGGACGATCGGCCTCGACGCGACGGCGCTCGTCTTCACGCTCGTCGTGTCGATTCTGACCGGGATGGTCTTCGGGCTGGCGCCGGCGCTGCAGACCGCGCGGCTCGACTTCAACAGCATGCTCAAGGAGGGGGGGCGCGGCGAGGGGCTCGGCCGGCGCGGCCATCGGCTGCTCGGGGTCTTCGTGGTATCGCAGGTGGCCGTGGCGCTCGTGCTCCTGGTCGGGGCGGGGCTGCTCATCCGCAGCTTCGTCCGGCTGCGCGCCGTCGATCCGGGCTTCCGGCCCGACCACGTCCTGACGATGCGCCTGACCCTGCCGCAGAGCCGGTACGCCGAGGACGGCCAAGTGGCCGCCTTCTTCGACGAGCTGCTGCGCCGGGCATCGGCCCTCCCCGGCGTGGTGTCGGCCGCGACCATCTCCAACCTGCCGATGGGGGGGGACAACGCCAGCGCCTCGTTCGCCATCGAAGGGCTGCAGGTCCAGGAGGGACAGCCGTCCCCGCACGGCGACTCGCACGTCATCAGCCACGACTACTTCAGGGCCCTCGGCATCCCGCTCGTCACAGGGCGCTTCTTCGAGCCGCGCGACGGGCCCGAGGCGACGAAGGTCGCGGTCATCGACCAGGTGCTGGCCGATCGGTACTGGCCGGCCGGGGATGCGGTCGGGCACCGGATGAGGCTCTACTTCGAGGGCTCGGACGACAAGCCGGTCTGGCGCGAGATCGTCGGCGTCGTCGGACACGTCAAGAAGTACGGGCTCGACGGGAGGGTGAAGGAGCAGTATTACATCCCCTCGACCCAGATGCCCCGCCGCGGGATGACCCTGGTGCTGCGCACCGCCACCCATCCCGCTTCGATGGTCCCGGCGGCGCGGGGGGCCGTGCGCGACCTCGACGGCGGCCTGCCGGTGTTCCGCGTCGAGACCATGGAGCAGGTCCTGGATTCCACCCTGGTCACGCGCCGCTTCGCGATGCTGCTCCTGGGGATCTTCGCGTCCGTCGCGCTGGTCCTGGCGGCGGTCGGGCTGTACGGCGTCATCTCGTACTCGGTGGCGCAGCGGACGCGCGAGATCGGCATCCGGATGGCGCTCGGGGCGCGCTCGGGCGACGTCGTCCGGATGGTCGTCCGCCACGGGATGAAGCTGACCGCGATCGGCCTGGTCCTCGGTGCCGGCGCCGCGCTCGCGGTCACGCGCTTCCTGGCAAGCCTGCTCTTCGCCGTCCAGCCGAACGACCTGTCCACCTTCCTGACCATCGCGGCGATCCTCGCCGCCGTCGCCTGGTGGGCGTCCTTCCTTCCGGCCCGCCGCGCCTCGCGCATCGATCCGATGCGGGCGCTGCGGGAGGAGTGACCGCGGGGATCCGGCCCGGGGCACGGACAGGCTCCCGGGCCCCGGTCAGCGCAGGAGCGCCATGAGGTACAGCACCGCGAGGAGGGTGTAGGCGACGCCCGAGAGGACGAGCAGGCTGCGTGACGCGGCCCCCGCGGGGTCGAGATCCGGGGCGAGGCGCGGCAGGACGATCCGGTCGAGGAAGACGAGAGCCCAGGTGTAGATGACCGTGCCGACGAACCCGATCACCGCGGTCATGAGGATGAGGGCCCCCGGCTCGCCGAGCGGCAGCGTGACGATCGTGAGCCCCGACCCGGCCCCCAGGAAGATGTAGTAAAGCCGCCGCGCCGGAACGGCCGCGCAGCGCGGGAAGACGGCGCGGCAGACGTCCGCGTGCACGCGCGCGACCGTATCCATCGTGCCGATCCAGGTGTCGCACAGGAAGGCGGCCGCGACGATCAGGAACAGGACGCGCCCGACGCCGCCGAAGCGCACGGAGAAGAACTCGCTCTGCACCACCGCCAGGTGGTACCCCTCGGGGTAGAGGCCCCGCGGAAAGAGAAGCGCCCAGGCCAGGAGGCAGGTCATCAGGGTCGTCGCCAGGTTTCCGAGGACGCCGACGCCGGAATCGAACAGCAGAAAGCGCTGCCAGAGGCGAAGCTGCGGCCCGCCCCGATCCGGAAGGAGCGGCTCCTCCTGCGCCGCCGACGCGACGGCGCCGGCCGCGGGAGCGGCCGCCTCGAGGTGGCCCGCCATCCCGGCCCCCTTGGCGCGCAGCCAGTAGGAATAGAACAGCGTCCAGAAGCCGCCGAGGCCGGCGAACGTGATGGCGGTCAGCAGACGCGTCGCGTCGCCCGGGTCCCATGGCCGGGGTGGGGGCCATTCGGGGCGCACCAGGCCCGCGAGGAACGAGGGGAGGGCGGCGAGCACCGCCGGGTGGGAGCAGGCCAGCACGAGCCCCGCCAGAGTGCCCAGCGACACGATCCACATGAACCATTCGATGAACCGGTAGAAGCGGCGGCTGACGAGAAACGCTCCGAGCAGGAGCGTCATCGACACATAGGCCCACAGGATGGTGCGGGCGCGGTCGCCCCATCCGGCCGGCCAGTCGACGAGCGCGGCGAGGGCGGTCCCGCCGGCGGAGGCGAACGCCCCGACCCAGACGAACGACAGCGCGAGCAGGACCCAGAGAGCGATCCCGAAGCCGCGGTTCAGGCGCAGGAACCCGCGCACGATCGACTCGCCGGTCAGGATCGTGTAACGGCCGATCGCGTAGTTCACCGGCCACTGGATGAGGCAGGCGGGGACGAGCAGAAACAGGAACGCCAGGCCGTAGCGCGCCACGACGTACGGCCACCAGATCAGCTCGCCGCTGCCCTGCGCCAGCGCCAGCCAGACGATGCCCGGGCCCAGCGCCTTGAGATACCCGGGGAACGGAGGCAGGGGGAGCCTGCGGAACGGCCGGAGCCCGCTCACGCAGGCGGCGGGATCGGCATTCCGCCCGGCGTCAAGCGACGCGCTCCTCGCGATTGGCCCCCTCCGCCCGGGACGGGCGACGGCGGCCGAACAGGGTCGAGGCCCAGCGCGAGGCATAGTACAGGGCGGTCATGCAGATCATCGCCGGCACCGCGACGATCGCCAGGAGCAGGAGCGAGAGGAGGCCGAGGGGCACCCGCACGATGTAGTCGGTCAGGGTCAGGCGCCGCCGCGGGCGCCCCCGCGCGTTGTCCGCACCGCTCATGGCGGGCGATTCTACCATCACGCGCTTGACGCGTGGCGCCGGGCGATGCTACGCTCCCGCCCCTTCCATCAAGGGTTCGACTGGAGGCGCCACATGGCCACATCCGGCCAATTGAAGACGAGAATCGACCGGCTCACGAAGAAGATCGCCGAGAAGGGGCCGTCCATGGCTCCGGACAAGCGGCGGTTGTTCGCCAAGAAGCTGAAGAGATGGCAGCGCGCGCGCCGCGTCGCCCTGGCCATGGAGAAGCGCCGGGCGGCGCCGGCCAAGAAGGACGAGAAGGTGGCGGCCCCCACCCCGGCGAGCTAGACAGTCCACCCAGGATCCACGAATCGAGGAGGAGACAGGAGCATGAACGCTGCGCGCAGCACGAGCGTCGTGATCGGGGCCGCGCTGATCGGGATGGCCCTGGTCGGATGCGGCTCGAGCGTCGACGAGATGATCATGAACCCGACCACCAAGGACGAGCTCATCGGCAAGCTCGTCACCGACGAGGTGGCCAAGCGGGACATCATGACGAAGCTGGCCACGAACAACGATTCGAAGAAGGAGATGGCCGAGACGCTTCTGGGCGATGTGTCCGTCAAGGCGCTCGCCGTCGAGAAGCTCATGGCCGACCCCACCCAGAAGGCGGCGATTGTCGGGAAGCTCCTGGCGGACGCCACGTCACGCGGCGAGCTGATCGCCACCCTGACGGGCGACGAGGCCAGCCGGAAGGAGCTGCAGGAAGCCCTGAAGAAGCCGCTCCCGAAGAAAGAGGGTTCCTAGAGCGCGTTCACCTGGACGGCGTTCGAGATGGCCCGGTGGCCGGTGTGGTCCACCATGCTCAGGCGGACCCGGTACACCCCGGGGCGATCGAAGCGCATCTCGTGCTTGTAGTCGAAGCCGTCCGCCGTCCGTACCAGGGTCCCGGTGGAGCAGGCCGGTTCGTTCGCGGAGTCACCGCGCTCGGGTCGCGATGTCGGGGCCATCGGATCGTCGCCCCCCCTGCCGTCGCGGGACCCGGTGAAATCGGACTGCATCGCGGCCTCGCGGCACAGCTCCAGCCGCCCGGGCTCGACCGAGCTGTTCACCTTTCCGTAAAGCGAGACCGTGAAGGGGACGAAGCCGGTCACCCGATCGGCGGCAATCCACAGCGCGGACCCGTTCTCCTTGGATCTCAAACCTTTGGACCAGGCGGGCGCGACCCCCGCCAGGATCAGAAGGACCCCCCCCGCCACCATCGCCGCTCGCGACCACCCGGTTCCATTCATTGTCCCGCCCTCCCAGCGCGACAGATCTTGCCCGTTCATTGCGTATATGTAATAGAGCAAATTTGACTATGAAACAAGACGTGAATCTATCACACTTCACACAGGAGTCAATGCTAATTTTCGTAATGTTGACTGTGGCTTACGATCAACTTATATTGCAAATGCGTCAGAGGAAATCGGTCTCTCTAGAGCCGCGCACGGCGGAGTCCCTTGCGCATCAGCGGCGAGACGAAACATTTGTCCGAAGAGATTCTTCAGCAGGTCTGCCGCGAAATCGGCGACCTGCTGCCATGCGATCGCATCTGCCTGGCGCTGCCATCCTCCGACGCGACACGGATCACCCTTCTGACCGCCCACCCGTCCAACGAGCGGCACGCCTCGCATTCGGTGCGCCGGAAGGGCTCCCGCGCCGCGCAGGTGCTGCGCAAGGGGGCGGTGGAGTACTCGTCGAACCTGCACAAGTCCACCCCTTTCCCCGAAGACAGGATCCTGAGGAAGCGGGGCGTCGCCGAGGCGGCGTTCGTCCCGCTCGGCGTGGGCGACAGCGCCGGCTGCGTCCTGATCCTGGGAAGCAACGTGCCGGGCGGCATGGAGGGGAAGGCGACGGGAATTCCGCCGGAGGCCCTGGGCCGGGTCGCGGCGGCGATCGGCGCGTCAGGCGGCGCTGTGGAGGCGTCCGGGAGCGTCCTGCGCCGGGTGGCCGAGTTCAGCAAGGTGGCCAACCGCATCGTCCAGGAGGACGATCTCGATACCGTGTGCCGGTTGTTTCTCGAAGCGGTGCGCGGCCACTCGGGCTACACGCGAGCGGTCCTCACGCTTCTGGACGATGACGGTGGCGATCTGAAGTTCTTCTTTACCGGTTTCGACGACCGCCAGGTCGACTATTTCCACGCCCACAAGCCGACGCGGGAACAGCGCGAATCCATCTTCCGGGAGGGCCGTCGGATCGGCAACTCGTACCTGGTCGCCATGTCCGCCTGCAACGACGGCGGCCTGCGTCCCGGCGCGGCGAAGGACCTCCTGTTCATTCCCCTCTACGGCTCCGGCGCCGCCCTGGTCGGTACGGTCATGCTCGTGGAGCCCGCGGCGGGGCCGCCGGCCGCCGAGTCGCTGTCGCTCATCGAGCTCTTCGCCGGACAGATGGGCCACGCCATCCAGAAGAAGCGCCTCGATCGCGACATCAAGAGCATGGAGGCGCAGTTGCTGTCCGCTCAGTCGCAGCTCCTGCAGGCCGAGAAGATGTCGGCGATCGGCCTTCTGATCTCGGGGGTGACGCACGAGCTCAACAACCCGCTCTCGGGGATCATGGGGTTCGCGCAGCTGCTGCTGGCCAGTGAGGTGAATCCCAAGACGCGCAAACACCTCGATCGCATCCACGGCGAGGCGGTGCGCTCGCAGAAGATCGTGCAGAACCTCCTGTCGTTCTCCCGCCGGCACAAGCCCGAGAAGACGTACGAGGACCTGGGCCGGGTCATCGACGGCGTCCTGGATCTGCGCCAGTACCAGCTCAAGGTGGACAACGTCGAGGTGGTGCGCCGCTACGACCCGCGCCTGCCCAAGACGATGCTGGATTTCCATCAGCTCCAGCAGGTCATCCTGAATGTGGTCAACAACTCGCACCACGCCATGATGGAGGTGGGCGACCGTCCGCGGCGGCTGGTGATCGAGACGCGACAGTCGGGCTCCATGCTGCGCGCCAGCTTCACCGACAGCGGCACCGGGATTCCGAAGGACCGGCTCGAGTCGATCTTCGACCCGTTCTTCACGACCAAGAGAGGCGGCAGAGGAACCGGCCTCGGCCTGAGCGTGTCGCGCGCCATCATCAAGGACCACCAGGGCGCCGTGACCGCCGAGAGCGTCGTGGGGGAAGGGACGACGATTCACGTCGACCTGCCGATCGTCGGCGAGAAGCGCGGAGACGGCGCCCCCGAAGAGGAGACCAAGACGACGGGCGCGCCACCCGCCCGCCTGCGGTTGCTGGTCGTCGACGACGAGATGATCCTGGTGGAGCTCCTCACCGAATTCCTGAGGATGCACGGACATCAGGTGGACGAGGCGCGCAACGGCCAGGCGGCGCTCAAGATGGCGACCGCCAACGAGTACGACGTGATCCTGTCCGATCTCAAGATGCCCGGCCTCGACGGCCAGGGATTCTACGAGCGCCTCCTGAAGGTCAAGCCCAGGATGGCGCGCCGCTTCATCTTCACGACGGGCGACCTGGCGAGCCCCAAGACCCAGGCCTTCTTCCAGGCCACCGGCTGTCCCTACCTCTCCAAGCCGTTCCGGCTCGAGATGGTGCTCACTCTCCTCCAGCAGATCACGCGCGACACCCAGGTCGCCTGAGGCGCCCTCGCCCGACCGCGGAGACATCCCCCCATCGAGTTGCGCGCCAGGCAGGGGCGCGGCGGTCTGACCCGCGACGCACCGCCGGGCATCTCTCCGCGCGCGGGTTCGTGTGGCTTCACGTGGAGCGGACTGCACGCGGACAGCGACGAGGGGCATCCTCAATCGCAGGTGGCGGGCGGCAGCGCGGCGCGCCGATTTCGAGCCGCGCGATGTGAGAGAGATGGGCGACCGCGATCCCGCGCGTGCGAGCCATGAGGCGCGCCGCGCTGCCGCCCGCCACCGGTGACTGAGGAGGTTGGGCGTCGCAGGTCGTTGACAGGCGTGTCTTGCCGCCGTACGCTTGGGATCCCGTGACTCCGCCGTCGAGACTCCGCGCCTTCCGCCGTCCCGGCAGATTGCCGGGGATCGCCGCGCTGCTCATCGCCTCGTGCCTGCCGCCGGCGTCGATGTCCGGGACCGCGTCCGCCGCGCCGCCGCCCGACGGAGAATCGAAAACCGAAGCGCAGTCGCCGGAAGCGATCCGGACGGGTCCGACGGGGGTGGAGGAGCTGGTCAAGCGGGGGAACCAGGCCCGGCGGGACGGCCAGGTGCGAGAGGCGATCGCAGCCTATCGCAAGGCGCGCGATCTGGCCCCTCACACGTACGAGATTCGCATCCTGCTGGCCGACACGCTGCGGCGCACGGGCGATGCGGTCCGGGCGCTGCCGGAATACGAGGCCGCTCTCGCCCTGAATCCGTCGCGTTACGAGGCGTATGCCGGGAAGGCCCAGATCCTGAGGACGGGCTACGACCACGAAGCGGCGGCCGTCCTGCTGCAGGAGGCACTGGAGCGGGTCGAACCCGCCGGGCGCCCGGACATCCTCCTGGTCCTGGCGGAGACCCGTCGCCGGCAGAAGCGCCTCGATGAGGCCGGCCACCTGATCGACGCCGTCCTCCAGGCGCGGCCCGGGGACGCTCCGGCGATCGGCATCCGGGCGCGCATGGCGGAGGATCGGGGCGACCTGTCCGCCGCGATCGCCGCATGGGACGCCTATCTCGCGGCCAGGCCGGACGACGAGCCGGCGGATCTGCGGCGCCGGGAGCTGCACGAGCTCAAGGCCTCGATCGCGGCGTTGCGCGAGGCCGCGTCCGGCCGGGCGAGTGGTCCGGTCCTGCGCGAGCTCGGGCGACTGCAGGCGGTGGCGGGGGACGCGGCGTCCGCCGCGGAGTCGTTCCGGGGCGCCCTGGGAATCGCGCCGGCCGACGACGAGGCGCGGCTCGGATTGGCGCAGGCACTGCGCGACACGGGCCCCGCGGGCGCCGCGCGGGCCGCGCGCGAGTTCAGACGGCTCCTGAAGTCGAGGCCCGGCGACCCGGTCGCACTGTTCAATCTCGCGGCGCTGGCCTTCGCCGCGGACGACGCCGCAGGCGAGGGGGACGCCTGGCGGGCGCTTCACGCCGCCCGGCCCGATGATCTGGTCGCCCTGCGCGGTTTCGTCTCGTATCTCGAACGCCAGGGCCCGGAGGCGCTGGCGCGGGCCGCCGGCGCCACACCGGAATCCACGGCCGGGGTGGAGGTCGCCGCCGGCGTGTTGCGCGGCCGGGCGCTCCTGCTCGCCGCCGCGGAACGCTGGGACGGGGCGGCGGACGCGCTCTACCAGGCCCTGCGGCGCGATCCGACCGATCCCTGGACGCTGGAGATCGCCGGCGACATCCTGTTCCTGAATCCGCGGCTCATGACCACGCTGGGGGACAGGCTGCGGGCCGGCCTCGCGGGGGGAGCGGGCTCGCCTGCCGAGCGCGTCCTCCTGGCCAGGCTGCACTGGTGGTCGGGACGGGGGGACGAGGCGCTGATCCTCCTGCGCCAGACGGTCGCGGCGTTCCCCGATTCGGCGCTGGCGCGCTCGGCGCTGGGGGAGGCCTACCAGGAGATCGGCCGCAACCAGGGCATGGCGCTCGAAGAGCTGAAGCGCGCGGTCGATCTCGACCCCGCGCGCGTCGCGGCGCACGTCGATCTGGCCCTCGCGATCCTGCGCACGGGCCGGCCGAAGCCGGCGGAAGCGGCGGCGCGGCGCGCGCTGGGCCTCCTTCCAGGGTCGGCCCCGATCCTCTCGGTCCTGGGCGCGGCCCTCGCCGAACAGGGAGACTTCCAGGCTGCGGCGGACGCCTATGCCGCCGCCCTGGCCGCCGATCCCGCCGACAACTTCGGCCTGGCCCGGGGCCAGCTGCCTCTGGCGCTTGCCGCGGCCGGGCGCCACGTGGAGGCGCGCCGGGCGTTGCGCGGATCGATTCCGCCGCTCCCCGACATCCTGTACCGCGAAGCATGGGCCTTCGCCCGCGACTCGTTCCGCGACCGGTCGTACAACGGCCAGGACTGGCTCGCGTGGAGGACGCGCTACCGCGGGGCGCTGCGGGGCGAGGAGGAGACCTGCCGCGCCATCGCGACCATGCTCGGCTCGCTCGGCGATCCGTACACGCGGCTCCGCGACCCGGAAGAGACCGCGGCGCTGTTCCTGACGGCGCGCGGATCGACGTCGGCGACCGATCCGCTCGGCCGGGCGGCGATCCAGAGCCGGACTCTGGCCACCGGCGAGCTGCCCGGCGGTCTCGGCTACATCCGGCTGGGCAATCTCACGGATCCCGGCGTCGTCGCGGAGGTGCGCGCGGCGCTGGAGCGGATGCGCAGGATGGAAGGGATCGTCCTCGACCTGCGGGGCAACACGGGCGGCCTCGCCCGATCGGCGGACGCGATTGGCGATCTCTTCGTCGGTCCGGGCAAGGAGGCCGGCGTCGATGTCGGCCGGTCCGGAGAGACGACCCAGGTGACGGGGGGCGACGGGGCCCTGATCGAGAGTCCGCTCATCGTCCTGGTGGACGGCCAGACCGGCAGCGCCGCCGAGCGGCTGGCGCGCACGCTCGAGACCACCGGCCGCGCCTCGCTCTCCGGGGCCGCGACGTTCGGCAAGGGGAGGGCGCAAATTTCCCGCGTCCTGCCCGGCGGCACGACCGTCCTGGTGACCGCGAGCGAAATGCTCGGTCCCGACCGGCGGCCGATCCAGGGCAAGGGGCTGCAGCCTGGCAAGAGCGTCGAGCCTCCCGCTCCCGACCCGTCCCGACCCTAGATCTCTGCAACGTGTGAGATCTTCACACGTGAGTCAAGTTTTCGGATGCGTCGGGTTGCCAGTCAAGTCATTGGACGCTCGTCGGTTTGAGGCCGTAGGCTTCGCTAGGAGCCTGTCCGAGTATTGGGCCGGCCCGGCCGAATACTCGGACAGGCTCCTATACAACCGCCCACGATTCGGAGTCGGTCCCCTGGTTGTCAGGCAACGATCCGAGTTCCGGGTCCAGCGGGGATGAAATTGACAGCAACCCTGGGGGGTTGTAGATTCATGGCATCTTGCCGCATCTGCGCGATCGATTCACGCGCCAGGGGAGGAAAAGCGTGCCTCCGAAGAGAATTCTCCGGCTTGCCGCCGCCGCGTGTGCCCTGTCTTGCCTGTGGCCGGGGCCTGTGCCGGCCGGGCCCGACCCGCCCATGTCGCACCGCGGATCCTACTTCCCGCTCCAGGTGGGAAACGAATGGGTTTACGGATTCACCGGCATATACTCCGGCCAGCTCCTGCGCGTCGAGGTGCTCGACCGCGTCACCGAGCCGAACGGGCGAACCTACTTCACCCTGAGAGGGTATCTCGGTCCGCCCGAAGTCTCTCCGGACCGTCCGGTCACGACCTCGCGGGACGGCGTCGTGTCGGAGTTCAATCCCGACGGGACCGAGGACAACCTGTGGTACCTCCTGAACGCCCCCGTCGGCACGACCTGGACCTTTAAACTGGAGCCGCTCCCTCCAGGCAACCCGGTCGATTTCTGTCACGATGGCGTGACCGCGAAAATCGGAAGCCGCAGCGGAGTCGTGGAGGTCCCGGCCGGCCGCTTCGCCGACGTGGTGCGCGTCGACTTCCTCCAAGGCTGCTTTGACGCCGGAGTTCTGGGCGAGTATTTCGCACCGGGTGTGGGGCTCGTGCTCCGCGTCGAGGACAGCTTCTTCGGCCCGTTCACGATGGACCTTCTGTGGGCCAAGGTCGGGGGCGAACTGCTACCCCGGCTACCGTACACGACCTCCCTTTCTCTCGACCGGGCCGACTACCGGCAGGACCCGGCGGCCACGGACCCCTCTGCCGCCCCGACGGTCACAGCGCTCTTCACCCTGCGCAACCGCACTGCGGACCCGCTCGTGTTCACCTTCGACGGCTGCAGGAGCGCGCGCGTGTCGCTCACCAACGAGGCGGGTGAGGTCGTGCGTCTCTCACGGGCAACGGACGGCGGCGGGTGTTGCGGCTGCGCTCCGCCGTTCGAGTTCCGGCTGGTGGACGACACGCTCGTCCTGAGAGCCCCGATCCGGCTGCTGACGCGCGACAACCATCTCCTGCCCTTCGGGCGCTACACCGTCGTCGCGACACTGGAGGATCTCGGCCCGGCAGCGCTTCATCCGTCCGCCGCCGCCACCTTCGAGCTGCGGGCCGCTCCGTGAGCGGCCGGGCCGCGCAGGGCAGCCTCCCGGGTGCCCGCGAGTCCTCACTCGCGAAGATAGACCGCCGGTGCCGCCCGGCATGACCTGCTCCGAATCGTGGACTCCAATTTAGCTCCCCGGAGCCCGTCCGTATGGTCGGACAGGCTCCCGGCCGCGCCGGGACCCGCGCTTCGGGCGTGCTAAGATACGCGCCCGATGAGCGAGCCGACGCAACGCCCGAAGGCGCCCGACGCCGTCTCCTCCGGCCCCCGCGATCGCGTCCGCCGCCGCGCGCTGGCCATCGTCGCGAGCCTCGCTCCGGGAGCGGCCCCGCAGGGGCTGGGCGGCTTCTGGGCCAACGCGTGGCCGTTTCCCGCCGTCGTCTTCTCGGCGTTCATGATCTCCTGGGGCGCCGAATGCGCGCAGTTCCTGGTGTCGCAGGGCATGGCGCTCGCCATCCTGGCCTGGCTCCAGGCGCTGCCGGAGTTCGCCGTCGAGGCGGTCATCGCCTGGTCGCAGCAGATTCACTTCATGACCGCGAACTTCACCGGGTCCCTGCGCCTGCTGGTCGGTCTCGGGTGGCCCTTGATCTACTTCGTCGCCGCCCTCGGGACCTGGGCGCGCGAGCGGCGCCTGCTGCGCACCATCCACCTCGAAGAAGAGCACTGCATCGAGGTGCTCGCCCTGGGCCCGCCGATCCTCTATTTCCTGTTCATCTACTTCAAGGGGACCCTGACGCTCGTCGACGCCGGAGTCCTGATGGGGCTCTACATCCTGTATCTCTGGGTGCTCAAAAAGGTGCCGCCGCGGGAGGCCGAGGAGATTGCGGATCTCGAGGCGATTCCGCGCCGCGTCATGGGCCTGTCCCGCCGCAATCAGATCCTGGTGATCACCTTCTTCTTCGTCGTCGGCGGCGGGATCCTGTTCATCGCGGCCGAGCCGTTCCTGCACAGCATGCTGCGCTTCGCGGTCTTCTTCGGCGTGTCGGAATACCTGTTCATCCAGTGGGTCGCGCCGTTCCTCTCCGAGTTCCCGGAGAAGATCAGCGCCCTGTACTGGGCGCGGCGGCCGGGCAAGGCGCCGATGGCCCTGATGAACATGGTCTCGGCCAATGTGAACCAGTGGACCATGCTCGCCGCGATGATTCCCGTCGTCTATAGTTTCAGCGTGGGGGCGCCGTCGACGATCCCGTTCGACGACTTCCAGCGGTCCGAGATCCTGCTGACCGTAGCGCAATCGATGCTTGGGCTCCTGCTCCTCTCCAACATGTCCTTTCACATCTTGGAGGCGGGCGGGATCTTCTGCCTCTGGGGTCTCCAGCTCGTCCGCCCCCACCTGCACACGGAGGTCACCCTCGTCTACTTTGCGTGGGTCGCGTACGAGCTGTTCATGGCCGTCGTGGTCCGCCGCCGACTCGACGCGCTCGGCGCGTTCGTCCGGACCTGGAAGGCCCACGGGACGCGGGTCCGTGTCTCCGCGCCGTAGCTGCCGGGATCCGAGTTCGCCGTGACCCGCGGTCGCCTCACGACACTCACGCTCACGGTCGCCGCCGTGATCGCCGCGGCGGTTTTCGGGCTGCCCCGTGCCAAGCGCTGGGGCGAGGGGAGGCTGCGCCGGGTCCTCGAAGAGCGCGCCAGCGCATTCTGCGGAGCCCCTGTGCGCATCGGGCGGCTCACCCTCGAGCTCGTGCCCGCCGGAATCCATCTGGAATCGATCGACGTGGAACGCCGCGGCAACCGCGGTTCGGAGGCGACCGCCTCCGCGGGCCGCCTGACGGTCCGCGCCTCGATTCTGACCTTCCTGCGCGCCAGGCCCGGCCCGGTGACCGTCCGGATCGAGCGCCCGAGCGTCAAGGTCCTTCTCGCCGAGGGACGGCCGTTCGACCTCTCCTCCCTGCTGGGCGGTGCGTCCGGGGGATCAGGCGGTCCGGGGGCTTCGCCCGGGGCCGGCGGCCTTGGCGGCTCCGCGGCGTGGCTGGCCGCGGTGCCGGCCGGCTCGTCGCTTGCGATCAAGGACGGTGTCGCGGACATCGAGCTGGTGGGCAGGTCGCGGGCCCGGCTGGCCGGGCTGCGACTCGATGCCAGCCCCGGGCCGGCCGGCCGGGTGGCGGGCCGCATGTCCTTCGACAAGGGGGACTACCAGGGACCGGGCGGCGCCTGGCAGGGTCTCAGCGGGGACACCGCCTTCACGGCCTCGCCCGCCGAGGTCCGTTTCGATCCTCTGGCGATCCACGCCGACGGCCTGGATCTCTCGGGCCGCGCCACGCTGGGCCTCGACGGCCCGCCCGCTCTCGAAGGCGCCCTCGATGGAGCCGTCCAGCTCGATCGGCTGGCGCGCTTCCTCCCCGAAGGCTCGGCACCCGCCGGCCAGCTCCGGGTCTCGCTCCAGGGCAGCCTGGGCCGCGGGAAAACCGAGGCGCGCGGCGGCCTCGAGATCGGCAACCTCGGCCTCTGGGGAATTTCCGTGGGCACCCTGCGCAGCGACGTGCTGATCGACGAGACGGTGCACCTGCGGGGCCTGCGGGCCCACCTTCTCGGCGGCGAAGCAACCGGATCGGCCGACATCACCCTCACCGGAGGCGGCTTCGAGGCGGAGACCGAGCTGCGTGTCGACGGCGTCGACGTGGCGCAGGTCCTGGAGCATGCCGCCTGGACGGGGCCGCCTCTCACCGGCACGATCCACTACAGCGGCCGGCACCATATCGGCAGCGGCGGGATCGCCAGCCTGCGAGGCTCCGGTGTCCTCGACGCCGTCGGCCAGTACCGCTCGGGACGCGGAAACGACCTGCCGCTGGAGGTCACCGCCGGGCTCGTCACCGAGGGGGGCTCCCTGCGGCTCACGAACGGGTCGTTGCGCGCCGGTTCGACCCGCGCCGGGTTCTCGGGCACGGTGGCGCCGGGCGAAGGCATCCGCCTGAAGCTCACGGGGGGCACCGGAAACCTGACGGAAATCCTCCCGCTCTTTGCGCCCCCCGGCAGGAAACCGCCGCGCCCGGACGCGCGACCACCGGGCGGCAAGGACCCCGGGGGACGTCCCGCCGCGCGTCCCGCGACCCGCCGCGCCCCTCGCATCGAGGCCGTCATCCTGCCACTTGTACAGCTAGGAGTGGGTCCGAGTATTCGGCCGGGCCAATACTCGGACACACTCCTTGCCTCCTGGCCGCCGCGCCCCCCGCGTTCGCGGTCCTCGAATCACGGCCGGGTTGTCCGCACGGCCGCGACCCCCGTCGCGGCCCGGTCAGGTGCCGTGCCGGAAGACGACGGCGCGCTCGTGCGCATCACGCGGTTGCTCGGCGGCCGCTGGGAATGGGACGGCGATCTCGGCTACGGCAAGGCGGGCGTGGAGTTCGACGGAACGCTGCGCGGCTTCGACCTGACCTACCGGGGCGTCGCGATCGGATCGCTGCGGGCGCGCATTGCCTACCACGACGGCGCCCTGGCCTTCGAGGAGGGGGACCTGCGGCTCGACGACGCGTCGTACGTGACGCTGCACGGGCGCATCGATTTTGGCGGCGAGGGATCGGTCACAGTCGAAGCCGCCGCCACGAATTTTCCGCTGGAGCCGGCGCTGGCGGCTCTCGGGATCCCGGCTCCGGCGCGCGGGCGACTGACCGGCCCGGTCGTCATCACCGGCCGGCCGGACGCCCTGGCCGGACGGGCCACCGTCGAGTCGGCGCCGTTCGCCCTGGCCGGGCTGGAGTTCGATCGCCTGCAGGGCGATCTGATCTTCACGCCCGACCTGCTCGAGTTCTCTGCCGTGACACTCTCCCGGGGACCGGGCCGTCTCGCGGTGGAGGGACGGATCCCCTATGTCGCCGGCGACTGGCTGCCGGCGGAGGGGGAGGCGCCGGCGGGGCTGGCGCTCAACGGCCATGATCTGGATCTCTCCCTCGATTCGAAGGCGCGCGCCCTGGGGCTCCAGGGCACGGCGTCCCTGGAGGGGCGGATCGAAGGGGCCCTGGCGGCGCCGGGGGGATCGATCACCATTCAGGCCGTCGACGTGCAGGCGCGCGGCGCGCGCATCGGGGAGGTGCGGGGACGGCTCGATCTCGAAGGCCGCGCCGCCCGGCTCGAGCTGCACGCGCCCGCCCGCGGCCTGTCGATCACCGGCCGGATCGGGTTCGGCGCCGAGGAGCCGTCCGACCTCCGCGCCGTCCTGTCCGGGACGGAGCTCAATGGCCAGGAGATCGTCCACGGCTCGCCCGAGGACGCGCGCCTCCTGCTGTCGGGCGAGGTCCAGGCACGCGGCCCTCTGGCCTCCCCGGAGCGACTCGAGGCGCGGGCGGTCCTCGATCGGGTCGAGGTCTCCATGGCGGGGATGCGTCTCGTGGCGCGGGCGCCCATGGAGGTGGCCCTGCACGAGGGGAAACTGGCCCTCGCTCCGGTCGCCTTCGGCGGCGAGGGGAGCGAGGTCGAGCTGCGCGGCATGCTGGATCCCGGAGCCGCCGGCCTGATCGATTTCGCCGCCTCCGGCGGAGTCGACCTGAAGCTCCTGCGCCTCTTCGTCAAGGGACTCCAGGCGAGCGGCACGGCGCAGTTCTCCATGCAGGTGGGGGGCCCGCTGGCGTCCCCGGTGTTCGAGGGGAGCCTCCAGGCGGAGGCGGAGGCGATCCGCCACCCGGACCTGCCATTCCCGATCAGCCGGTTGCATGCCGCGGCCGTCTTCGAGGAGAACCGCCTGAAGATCGAGACCCTCGAATTCCTGGCGGGAGGCGGCCTGGTGCAGGGGACGGGCGAGGTGCTCCTGGGGGACCTGGAGCGATCGGAGTCGCCGTTCGCCATCCGCCGGGCCGCGGTCCGCTTCCAGGGGGCGAACGTGCATGCCGATCTGCCCGACGGCCTGCGCTCGACGTCGGATGTGGACGTGACCCTGAGCCGGGAGCGCGGAGAGACCCGGCTCTCGGGGACGATCGATCTCATCCGCAGCGTGTACGGGAAGGATTTTCGCCTGGACAAGGGGATGGGTCCGGCGCGCGCGGGGGACTCTCTGCGGGCCGAGCCCGGAGGTCCGCTCGCCGGCATCCATCTCGACCTCCTGATCCGCGCCCAGCAGGACGCCTGGCTGCGCAACGACTTCGGCACGATCGAGGGGCAGGGGGAGCTGCGCGTCCGCGGCACCTCGGACCACCCCACGCTGTCCGGCCGGATCACCGCCGTCGAGGGAGGGACCATCCGCTTCCGCAACGTGTCCTACCGCGTCCTCGCCGGCAGCATGGACTTCACCGATCCCGAGGTGATCGACCCGGTGTACGACCTGCAGGCGGAGACCCACGTTTCCGAATACCAGATCACCCTCCACGCCGAGGGGACGATGGGCGATTTCCGCTACGAGCTGTCGAGCAACCCGCCCTTGCCCGAGCAAGACATCGTGGCCCTCCTGCTCACCGGGCGCACCCTCGGGGCCTTCGGCCAGGAAGGGGGGGGCCTCGCCGAGGAGACGATTTCCTCCTACCTGACCGGGCGCCTGACCGGCGAGCTGACCGACCGGATGACGGGACGGGCGGGAATCGACCTGTTCAGCATCGATCCACTGCAGGCGAACGCCCAGGGCGATCCGACGACGCGCATCACCCTGGGCAAGCAGGTCACGCCCGATCTCTTCGTGGCCTACTCGAGCGACCTGAGCTCGACCCAGGGGGCGATCTACCAGCTCGACTACGCCCTGAGCCGCGACTTTCACTTCGCCAGCCTGCGCGACCGCGACGGCTCCATCGGCGGTGACTTCAAATACATCCTCAGGGGGAAGCCGCCAGTGCTGCCGGGGATCGTCGAGCCCCCCCCTCCTCCGCCGATCCTGGGGACTATCAAGATCGACGGCGTCCTGAGGATGAGGGAGGCGAGGGTGCGCCGCATCCTGCGCGTCCGGAAGGGGAGGCCGCGCGATCGCTCGGCCATCAACCAGGGCGTCGATCGCCTCCTGAAGAGCTACCGCGATCGCGGCTACCTGATGGCCGACGTCGATTACCACGAGACGCGGGCGGCGGACGGCAGCGCCGAGATGACCTTTCACGTGCGGTCCGGACCGCGCGTCGCGATCGTCTTCGACGGGACCCGGGGGCGGGCCGCGCTGCGCCTGGAGATCGAGCCGTTGTGGCAGAAGGGCCTGTTCATGGAGGACATCGTCGAGCAGGCGCGGACCCGCGTCGAGACGCTCCTCAAGGACCGGGGGTACCAGAAGGCCTCGGTCGCCTCGAAGATCGAGCGGCACGATCCGGACCTCGCTCGCGTCCGCTTCACCGTGACCCGCGGCCCTCGCACCCGGGCCAGGGAGGTGCGCGTCGAGGGCGCGTCGCGGATGGCGGAGAAGGACATCCGCAAGGTCCTCCGGACGGTCCCCGACGGCCCGCTGACGCGGGGCCTGGTGCGCGACGCGATCCTGGCGCGGGACGCCGCCGCGGTCCTGTCGCTCTACCTGTCGCGCGGCTTCCCCTTCGCCAGGGTCCCTCCGCCCGGGGTGGTCCTCGACGAGACGGGGCGCACGGCGGAGGTGACGTTCCGCATCGAGGAGGGTCCCCGGGTGGTGTTCGGCCCCGCGCGCTTCGAGGGCGCCAGGGCCTTCTACCCCGCGCTGCTCGACAAGGCGGTCGCGTTCAAGCCGGGGGAGCCGTACACCGCGGAGGCGATCGACGCGGCCATCGTCGGCCTGCGCCGACTGTACGACGTGCACGGGTATCCGGACGCCCGCATCTCCCGGAGCCCCATGCAGGCCGGCGCCGCGGAGGCCCCGGCTCCCGCGGACTACCCTGTCGTCGAGCAGCCGCTGTTCGTGATCGAGGAGGGCCGGCATCAGATGGTCGGCGACGTGCGAGTGGCCGGCAACGTCCTGACGCACGACGAGGTGATCCGGAAGGCACTGACCGTCGAGCCGGGCAGGTCGTTGAGCCGCGGCGAGCTGCAGGCCAGCCAGACACGACTGTACGGACGCGGGGTGTTCCGATCGGTGGCGGTCGAGCCGGAGCCCCTCCCCGCCGGCCCGCCGGAGAGCGCGGCACCTCAGGGGATCGTGAAGCGTGACGTGCTCGTGTCGGTGCGCGAATTGGCCCCTCTGACGCAGGTGTTCGGGCTGGGGTACGACAGCGAAGAGAAGCTGCGCGGCCAGTACGAGATATCGAACCGCAACATCTTTGGAAGCGGCCGCTATCTGGGCCTGCAGGCCCGCGCCAGCGACGTGCAGCAGCGCGGCGCCCTGTCGTACCGCGAGAAGGGGCTCTTCGGGGGTCGTCACGACCTGCTGGCCTCGGCCTTCGCGGAGAACGAGAAGCGTCCGGCGTTCGACGTGCGGACCATCGGGTCATCGATCCAGATGAGCCGCCGCATCACGCGCGCCACACGCACCCTGTACCGCTTCTCGCTCAAGGACGTGGACCTCTCCGATACGACGGCGGCCTTCGAGGGGTCGACGCTGCGCCTGGCGAGCCTCGCCACCTCCGCCTTGCATGACACGCGCGACGCGCCGTTCGATCCCCTGCGCGGGCACTACCTGAGCGGCGAGGTGCAGTTCTTCGGTCGCGGGATAGGCTCGGAGGCGGACTTCGTGAAGATGTACGCCCAGATTTACCGCTTCAAGCAGGTGTTTCCCCGGACCGTCTGGGCCCAGGCGCTGCGCGCCGGAGCCGCCATCCCGTTCGGGCGCTCGAAGGACGACCCGGCCGCAACCGGAGACGCGCTGTCGGGCGTGCCTCCCACCGAGCGCTTCTTCGCCGGCGGCGACACGACCGTGCGCGGCTTCAAGCGCGACCACCTCGGCCCGGACGTCAACGGCGACCCGGTCGGCGGCGAGGGGCTGTTCGTCTTCAACCAGGAGCTGCGCTTTCCGATCTTCCGGATGCTGGGAGGCGTCGTCTTCTACGATGCCGGCAACGTCTATCGAACGCTGACGGAGTACGACGTCCGGGACGTGCGCCACGTCGCCGGGTTCGGGCTTCGCCTGGCGACGCCGATCGGCCCGTTCCGCGTGGAATACGGCGCCATCCTCGATCGCGAGCCTGACGAGTCGCGGGGGGAACTGTTCTTCTCGATCGGGCAGGCGTTCTGAGGACCCGGGAGTGCGGCCGCATGTTCCGGCACGCTCCTGGCAGCCGGCGGGCCGACTCAGTGACGGCTGAGGCGTTCGGCCAGCGTCGCTCCGGCCGGCGTCCGGCCCGTGCGCTCCCCATCCTCATCCAGGCGGGCCATGGCGCGCTGCACGTAGCGGACGCCGAGCCAGCGCAGCGGCTCGGGCTCCCAAAGGGGCGATCGGTGCCCGGCGATCGGCAGGTCGGTCAGGGCACTGCGACGGTTTGCCAGCAGGTCGGACAGCGTCCGGCCGGCCAGATTCGAAGCCGACACCCCGTGCCCGGTGTAGCCCCGCGCCGAGGCGATGCCGGTCTCCCGATCGTAGAGAACGTTCGGCATCCAGTCGCGCGGCATCCCGAGCGGCCCGCCCCAGGCGTGCGTGAAGCGCGTCTCTCCGAGACAGGGGAACCAGTCCCGCGCGAACCGGCGCAGCATCTCGTGCGTCCCCGGGTCGCGGTCGAAGGCGTCCTCGATCGCCGAGCCGAAGCGGTAGGGGGCACCCCGTCCGCCGAACAGGATGCGCCCGTCCCCCGTCCGCGCCAGGTAATCGATGGAGAGCCGGAAGGACGCCAGGCACTCGCGCCCCCGCCAGCCGATCTCCTCCCACTGCGCGTCGCTCAGGGGCTCGGTCAGGACGATGAGGGAATAGGCGGGGAGGACGCTCCGGCGCAGGGGGCGGAGGCGTGTCAGGTAGGCCTCGCCCGCCAGGACGATCGCCCGGGCGCGCGCGTCACCCCGCCCGGTCCGGAGGCCGGGGCGCGTCCCGGGTCCACCGGGCCGGATCGCGGTCACCTCCGTCTCCTCGTAAATCCTGCCGCCCAGCCGCTCGACCGCGCGCGCCAGCCCCCGTGCCAGGCGGGCGGGCTGCAGGTGGGCGTAATGCGGGCAGCGCCAGGCGCCGAGCGTCCCCTTGACGCGGACCCGGGCGTCGGTCTCGGCGGCGCTCAGCAGGCCCTGGCGGTCGCCGAAGCCGAAGCGCTCGAACATCTGCGCGTAGTCGCGCATCAGGGCGGCCTGGTACGGGAAGCGCGCCACGAAGAGAGCGCCGACGCGCGAGAACTCCGCCTCGATCCGCTCGGACTGGCAGACGCGGCCGATCTCGTCCACGGTGTCGTACAGCGCGCTCTGCAGCGCCCGCGCCCGGTCGTGGCCGTACATCTCGGCGATCCGGTCCAGGCTGATGTTCAGCTTGCTCGAGCACCAGCCGCCGTTGCGGCCCGACGCGCCGAACCCGGCGATCTTCCGCTCGACGATCGCGACGCGCAGCGAGGGATCCTGCTTGAGCAGGTAGTAGGCGGTCCACAGGCCGGTGTACCCGGCCCCGAGGATCGCCACGTCGACGTCGATCGAACGGTCGAGCGGGGGCCTCGGCGTCAGGTCGTCCCCGCAGGTCTCGAGCCAGTATGAATACCGGGCATAGGCAGACGCGGGCGATTCCGCGGGAGCGATTCGGGGCAATTCATTCATACGCGCCCACTATCGCACGCTTTTTTGGGCGGGCGCCCCGCTCAGGCGGGGTGCCGGACGACCACGACGGTCTGATCGTCCCGGGGGCGCGCGCGCCGGGTGAACGCGTCGACCCTCTGGAAGATCAGATCGGTCAGGGTCCTGGCCGTGAGGGTCTTGTGATCCGCGATGAGCCCCTGCAGGCGGGGCACGCCGAAGTCTTCCCCCTCGGGGCTCTGCGCCTCGGTGATCCCGTCGGAGTAGATCACGATGACGTCGGACGGCCGCAGCCTCAGGTAGCCGCGCTCGTAGCGCGCGTCCGGGTCGGGCCCGAGGACCATCCCCCCCTGGTCGAGCTCGTGGAACAGGCCGTCGTGCCAGTACAGCGCGGGCGGGTGGCCCGCGTTGCAGTAGATGAAGTTGCCGTTGCGCTCGAGCTCCCCGTAGAACAGGGACGCGAACCGGGTGACGAGCGTCGATCGGTTGATCACCTTGTTCAGCCGCTCGATGGTGCTGACGATCTTGAGATGCTCCGCCATCCCCATGCGCAGGCCGGTGATGACGTCGCGCGCCTGCAGAGCCGCGGGCAGGCCGTGACCCGAGGCGTCGGTCACGGCGATGCCGAGGATGCGGTCGGAGTACTGGATGAAGTCGTAGAGGTCGCCGCCGACCGCCTCGGCCGGCACCGTTTTTCCGTGGACGTCGTAGTTCATGAAGGAGGGGGGGCCCTTCGGGAGAAGGGAGAGCTGGATCTGGCGCGTCTCCTCCATGACGTTGTAGAACCGCTGCTGGCGGATCTTCTGCCCGATGACGTGCTGAACGGCGGAGAGCAGGTACAGGGTCTTCTCGCGGTTGAAGTCCCCCTCGATGCTGAACGACAGGAGGTACTGGTTGTCCCGGCCGATGGTCATGGCCGCGAACACCGTCACGCCGAGCGGATCCTCGATGGTGTGGTCGAAGCCGGGATCGGTCTCCTTCATGACGATGATGCCGCGCTCCAGGAGCTCCTGCACCGCGGCGTAGGTGATCGGCACGGCGTAGCCCAGCTTGTCCGGCGGGTTGTCGCCGTACCAGCGCCTCAGAACGTAGCGGCTGTCGTCCAGCTTCTCGTACAGCCGGCCGGCGACGAAGCCGAGCTCCTGCGGGAAGTCCTTCAGCAGCGTGCGCAGCATCTCGTCGAGAGCGGCGGTCAGGTCGTGCCCGCCCTCGACAGCGCTGAGCGCCGTGTCGAGCTTCCGCCAGAAGGAGCGGTAGACGGCGGAGCGTTCCCCTGGTGCGGTCCGCTCCGGCGGCGCCTCCGTGCTGGTTTCGGGCTTGCGGGATTCCATGGCGGGAAAAATCGTATCACACGGAGGTCAGCCGCCCAGGCGGGACAGCCCGGCCTGCGCCGCCCGGTCGGCCGGGTCGGCGGCGACGGAGAGGCGGAAGTGCTCGCGCGCCCGGGCGGTGTCGCCCCGGGCCGCGAGGATCTCCCCGAGGCGGGTGTGCGCCCGGGCGTACGACGGGTTGAGGCGCGTCGCCTCCTCGAACTCGCGCACCGCCTCGTCCAGGCGGTCCTGATTCTTCAGGGCGACGCCGAGGTAATAGCGCGCCTCCTCCCGGCCCTCGGCGAGGCCGCGGCGGTAGACCGCCTCCTCCCCTGCGTGGTCCTTCCTCCTGTGGAGGATGATCCCCTGCCCCTTGATGGCCGGCCAGAAGCCGGGGCGCTCCTCCTCCGCCCGGCCGTAGGACGCCAGGGCCTCGTCCTCCAGCCCGAGCTTGTCCAGGCTGTTGCCGCGGTTGACCCACGCGGGGGCGTTGCCGGGCCAGCGGGCCACGGCCCGATCGAACGAGAGGATCGCCTCGGCATGACGCCCGCGCTCGGCCAGGAGGTTCCCGATGTTGTAGTGCACGTTCCCTTCGGCCGAGTCCATCTGGGCGCCGAGAGGGAAGAAGGAGACGATCGCCAGGACGCCGGCGAGCGCCAGGGCGCGCAGGTCGGCGCGTGGCGGCGCCCCCTCGCGGCGCGCCGCCGACCATGCCCCGTCGGCCAGATGCGCCCCGTAGATCAGGAGGGCCGGGACGAGGGGCTGGCGGTAGCGCGAGGACACGTAGAAGATGAGCGGCGTCGCCGCGGCCTGCACGGTGTACAGGAAGAGCGCCGTCGCCGGGGGGCGCGGCATGCCGGCCCGCAGCAGGCCGGCGATGCCGGCTCCGGCGATGGCCGCGAACGGCAGGGCCAGGAGCCGCAGCCAGGGGACCTGGTCGCGCTCGTAATAGATGCTGTACTCGGTCGACGCCTCATAGTCGCCCAGAAGCGCCGCCAGCTTGCGGGCCTCGAGAAGGAGCCAGGCACCGGGAGACAAGACGATCCAGGCCAGCCCCTTCCGGAGGAAATACGCGCTCGTCTCCGAGCGCCGCATCCCCCGGCCGGTCTCGCGCTGGGCGATCGATTGCTCCTCGGCGGCCTGGCTCTCGGGCGCGCCGCTGAATCCGGGCGCGACACTGTATCGTCCGACGGCCAGCGGGTTGTTCCCCTGGTAGAACGTCGTCCCGCCCTGGCCGGAGAGCGGCAGAAAATCCCCGGCGACGTAGAGATTGTGGGCGGTCACCGGCAGGAGCCCCAGGATCGTCCCGATCAGAAGCGTCAGGGCGGCCCGGACCGCGCGGCGCCACGCGAGACTGGCGGCATAGAGCGGCGCCAGGAGCACCGTGCCGGGCAGGCACGCGGAGGCGACGCCGATCGCGAGCCCCGCCGCGAGCCAGCGCATCGGGACGCCGCCCCCCCGGCCCGCGCCGGCCGACCGGGCCCAGGCCGACTCGGCGCCGACCAGCAGGGCGAGCGACAGGAGACTCAGGGTCAGGCCGAGGGTCGTGCCCAGGACCTTCATTTCGTGGAAGGCGAACGGGCCGTACAGGGCCGCCCCCGCGGCGGCCAGGACGCCGGCGCGCGGCCCGAACAGGACGGCCCCGATGCGATGGATCAAGAAGATGTTGACCACGCCCAGGAGCCCCTGCAGCAGGTAGACGAGGGGGAGGGAATGCCCGGCGACCTTGAACAGGAGTCCCAGGACGTAAGGGTAGAGCGGCGGAAAATAGAAGGCCTGGGGGCCCAGCCACTGTCCGCCGGCAATGCGCTCCGCCCAGGCGTCGTACACCGCCGAATCGAGGATCAACCCGTCGAACAGGATGCCGTTCCGGGAGTAGACGATGAAATACACCGCCCGGAAAAGGGCCGCGGCGACCAGGATGATCGCCAGCGGCGTCGGGATCGCCAGGAGCGAGGGACCCGCGGATGGCATCGCGGGCTTGTTTTCGCCGCCGGGGCGAATTATTGTCTCGGCATGCACACGGCGAGAATACCGCAGAACCCGCCGGGAGCCGCGGCCATGGTGGCCGTCCTGACGGCGCTCTCCGTGGCGCATGTGTCCGCCGCCCCGACGGTCCGAGGCGCGGCGTCGCCCGGGACGGTCAGGGTGCTCACCCTCCCGGTCAAGGGAATGACCTGCGCGCTCTGCACCAGGGGCGTCGAGGAGTCGGTCAAGCGCCTCGACGGAGTGGTCGGGGCCGCCGCGGACCTGGGGAGCGGGCTGGTGCGCGTGGAGGCGGCGGAGGGGAAATCCCTGAGCCTCAACGAGGTGAAGGACCGGGTGGTGAAGGCGGGCTTCAAGGTCGGCGGCGAGTGCCAGATCGAGGCGGACGGCCGGTTCAGCATCTCTCCGGATGGCCGGATCATGTTCCGCATTCCCGGGACCGCCTATGCCTACCAGGTCCTGGAAGGAAGCGAGCTGCTACGCCTCTACAAGAGCCACCCCGGGCTGAGGGGGGACTTCTCCGTCTCGTTCCGCCTGCACGATCATCCACGCTGGAAGCCGGCCGCCATCTCGATCATCCGTGCCGAGCGGCTCGGTGCGGCGCCGGCTCCGGGACCATGAAGCCGGACCTCGTCATCCCGGCCGCGTCGCGGTGGCTGCTGGCCGCCCTCCTCACGGTCCCATCCTGTGCGGCCGCGGCGGCCGCGAAGCCCGCCGGCCCTCCCGTAGATCCCTACTCGAAGGTGGTCCTGGAGGACACGCAAGGACGCGCGATCCAGCTGGGGCGCTATGCCGGCAAGGTGCGCCTGTTCGACATCTGGGCGTCCTGGTGCGGCCCGTGCCGCATGGGGATTCCTCACCTGAACCGCCTCTACGATCGCTATCGCGACCGCGGGCTGGTGGTGATCGGCGTGTCCGTCGACGATCGGCCGGCCGACGTGGAGGCGTTCGTCCGCGTCACTCCCATCAAGTATCCGTCCGGGATGATGAACCCTGGTCTGGCGAAGCTCCTGGGAAACACGGACGCGGTGCCGACGAGCCTCCTGGTCGATCGCCATGGCAAGATGCGAAGGAAATTCGTGGGCTACGTCGAGCCCGAGCTCATGGAGCGCGAGATCGCGAAATTCCTGACGGACTCCCAGGGCGCACGCGCCGGCCCGTGAGGCGCGCCGGAGCGATGCGGCCCCATACCCGGAGCGGCGCGGCCCCCTGCTCGGACCGGCTCCTAGGAATTCAGGAAGCGCTGGACCGCGGCGAGATAACGGACCGCGAAATAGAGGAACGAGATCATCGGCAGGGCCAGCGCGAGCAGGACGCTCGTGAAGCCGCGCACCGGCCGGCCGGCGTGCACCTCGATGATCACCACGAACAGCGCGATGATGCCGGAGCTGATCAGGACGAAATGGATCGCGAACAGCCCCAGCGAGAAGGCGGCGTACGCCGGACCGCCGCGCGCCGTGCCGAGCAGGCCGGTGGCATCGGGGCCCAGGACGTACAGCACCCAGAACGCCAGGAAGATCCAGTTCAAATGGAAACAGGCCCGGGCGATGCCCGGATACCGCTCGCTCATGGAGCGCCCCTTCTGCCACACGATCCCCGCAAAGTCAATCGCGGCGCGCCCTGCCGTCGCCGTGTAGTATGATGAGCCTCTTCATGCGCCGCCGCCCCGGGGGAACTCACTGATGGAGTCTCGTCGCGTCCGTCTGGGGGATGTGATCGACGACTACTGCCCCAAATGCCGGCTCATCATGAACCACGGCGTCGTCAGCCTGGTGGTGGACGAGGTCAAGAAGGTCCGCTGCAACACCTGCCTGTCGGAGCACCAGTTCCGTCGCGGGCAGCTGCCCAAGAGCCGGAGCAAGGCCCAGGCGAAGCTGTTCGAGGAAGTCCTCAAGGGCATTTCCGGACCCCAGGATCCTCCGGCTTCCGAGCCGAAGCCGCCGGAGCCTCCGCCGCAGTCGGCGCACAGAAGGCTCTACACGATCCACCGCGCCATCGGCGGCAAATCGTCCGGAAAAGGCCCCAAGAAGGCCTGATGGATCTGGGCACCACTCCCGTCGACGGGGACGACATCATCCAGCGGCACGGGCGGCGACTGTTCGTGCTCGCCTACCACCTGACAGGAGACGGTCCCCGGGCGCACGAGCTGACGCAGGAGTGCCTGGTCCGGAGCCTCCTGGAGCCGGCCTTCCCGACGGGCGAGCGCGAGGCGGCGATCCACCTGATTCGCGGGCTCGTCTCGCTCTGGAGGGAGAGGCTCGATCCGCCAGCCCGATCCGGCCGGCCCCGGGGCAAGGTTGCGGCCGCCCCGGCGCCCGCCATCCCGTCGAGCGAGCGCGCGGCCCTGTGGAGCGCCCTGTCGCGGCTCGATCCCACCTCGCGCGCCGTCCTGGTGCTCCGCGTCGCCGGCGACCTGGAGTACGAGGCCATCGGCAGGATCCTGGACATGGCGGCCGACGTCGTCTACGCCCGGTTGCTCCAGGCGAGGTCCCGGCTTCGGCCCGGGGAAACGGCCCTCGCGGAGCCCGTGTTCGAGGCGATGAATCTGTACCTCGACGGCCGCCTTGCCGGCGCCGAGCGCAGCGAGTTCGAGCGCCGGCTGCTGACGGACGCCGCGCTCCGCCTGCGGGTCGAGTTCCATCGCGGCTTGACCCTCGAGCTGCACGAAGACGCGCCCCCGCTGCCGCGGGACTTCGCCGCGCGGATCCACGATCAGCTGGATCGGACGCGCGAGACGCTGGCCCTTGTCGATCAGGCCGTCGAATCGGCGGGCTGGGATCCGGCCGTCGGGCCCCCCGTGCCCGTCGCGCCGGCCCGCAGCTCGTGGTGGGGGAGGGCCGGCGGAATCGCCGCGCTCGTGGTCGCCGTCGCCGGCATCACGTTCTGGGCCGCCCGGCGCCTGCCGGTGACCCCTCCGGCGGCCTCGTCGTCCGAGGCGCCCCCCGCGTCCCCCTCCGGGAGCCCCTCCGCCACTCCGGACGAGGCGACGATTCAGGCGCTGCGATCGCTCGGGTACCTGGCCCCCGCCCCCGGGCGGAGACCTCCGCGACCCGCCGCCACACCGGCCCGGCCGGGAACGCGACCACGCACGACCCCGCCGGCTCCCGCCGCCCTTCCGGCTCCCACGGCCCTTCCGCCTCCCGCGGCCCTTCCGGCTCCCGCGGCCACGCCGGGGGACACGCCGGTCGATCCACGACCGACGCCGGCTCCCGCGGCCTCCGTCCCCGCGGTTCCGGCCGCCCCGCCGGCGGTGGAGCAGCCGGCCGCTTCACCGCCGGCCGCGCAGCCGACCGCCTCGCCGGAAGGGGAGCCGGCGCCGGGCGGATCCACGGCGGGGGGCACCGTGCGCTGGCGCACGATCCGGATCGGCAGGGCTCCCGAGAAGGACGGCCAGCATCGCGTCGTCCGCACCGCCGCGGAGTGGACCGCGCTCCTGGACGGATCGGGGGCCCCGGTTCCCGAGGTCGCCTTCGATCGCGAGATGGTCGTGCTGCTGCCCAAGGTGCTCGCCGTCGCGTCGGTCCAGCAGACGGCCGAAGCGGTCGTCGTCGAATGCCGGCAGGGGCCTCCCCCTTCGGGGGATGAAGATCCGGCGGCAGCCGCCTCGGGGCTGGCGGTGATCCTGCCACTCTCCGATCAACCGGTGCGCATCGTGATCCGTTAGCGGTCAAGGGGCAGGGCGAGGCGCGCCCCTCCGGTTGACGCACCGAGCTTGCGTGTGGTACCTAGCGCCCGTTCGTCGCGGCGTGCGCGGCGGCGCCGCTGGAGACCCGCGTGGATTTCGTGATCAACGCCCACATGTCGTGGTTCGACTTCGTCGTCATCGCGGCCTACCTCGTCTTCATGCTGTGGATCGGCTGGTACGTCTCGAAGAAGATGGCGAACTTCGACGACTTCTTCATCGCCGGGCGCACCATGACGACCCCGGTTCTCATCTGCACGCTGGTCTCGACGTACTACGGCATCGACGTGCTGTTCGGGACCTCGGAGCTGGCCTACAACGAGGGGATCGTCGCCTGGTTCGGCTACTCGCGCCCGACTTACCTGTTCTTCATCATCGCCGCCTTCTTCCTCGCCGACCGCCTGCGCCAGCACGGCCACCGCTCGCTGCCGGACATCCTCCAGTGGCACTACGGCAAGGAAGCGGGGGTCTTCGCCGCGGTGGCCTCGTTCGTCTATTCGCTCCCGTCCCTCGGCCTGTTCGGCATGGGCAAGCTGGCGCAGGTGGTGTTCGGCATCGATCTGTGGATCGGCGGACTGCTCTTCGGCGGCGTGGCGCTCGTGTACACGCTGTGGGGCGGGCTCTGGGCGGACGCCCTCACCGACACGGTGCAGTTCGTCCTCATGTGCGTCACCCTGGCGATCGCCATCCCGATCGTCATGTCGCACGTCGGTGGCTTCGACTACGTAGCGCAGAACCTGCCGGCGACGTTCTTCCAGCCGATGGGCAGCGTGCCGATCTGGCTGGTGGTGGTGTACGCGGCCACCGGCCTCACCATCCTGGTCGAGCCGGCGTTCTACCAGCGGGTGTTCGCGGCGCGCTCTTCGCGCGAGGTGCGCAACGCCCTCCTGATCGGCATCCTGATGTGGGGGGCCTACGACTGGTGCGTGACGGCCGGTGGCATGCTCGCCCGGGCCGCGGTGCACAACGGCATCCTGCCGGAGGGGACGCACCCGAACGAGGCGCTCCTGCGGATCGTCGTGTTCGCGCTTCCGGCCGGCCTGACCGGAATCTTCCTGGCCGGCGTCCTGGCGGCGGAGATGTCGACGATCGATTCCTACTGCCTGGTCGCCGGCGGCAATATCGTGTACGACATCTACCGCCCGGTCTTCAAGCCGGACGCCAGCGACGCCAGCCTCAGCCGGTTGACCAAGTGGGGCATCGTGGGATCGTGGGCCCTCGGGTTCGTCCTCGCCTTCTACTTCGAGCGGCTGATGGCCCTGTGGGTCTTCATGTCGAGCATCCTGTCGTCCACGGTCTTCGTGCCGATCATGGCCGGCCTGTTCTGGAAGGGAAGGAAGACCAGGCTCGCCGGCCTCCTGGGATGCGCCACGGGCCTCGTGACCGTCGTGCTGTACTACCTCGCGGTGCATCGTCTCGGGGTGCGCGACGAGGAGTACGCGACGTTCATCTGGACCTTCACCGTCGGAGGGCGCGAGATCAGCCTCTGGCAGGAGTACGCGATCTTCTTCAGCCTGCCGCTGTCCCTGGCGGGATTCGTTCTGGGGAACCTGCTGGGGCGGGAGGTCCATCAGCCGCCGGCTGCGGCGGGGGCCGCTGCATGAACCGCTGGGACCTGTTCACCTGGATCTGCGTCGTCCTGCTGTCCGTCGGGTCGGTCGTGATCTTCGGGTTCTTCCTGCGCGATCTGGGGGGGATCCTGAAGGGGAGCGCGGGGAGAAAGAAGTAGCTACTTCATCACCCCCGCCATGTGATCGATGAGATCGATCTTCGTGACCACGGCGGCGATCTTGCCGTTCTCCTCGACCAGCGCGACCTTCCCTTCGCTGAAGATCGCGGCCAGGCGGCTGACCGGCGCGTCGGGGGGGACGAGCACGAAATTCTGGTCCACCAGCTCGCCGACCGGGCGGCCCACGGCGTCGGGGTCCTTCAGGAGCGCGTTCAATAGATCAATCTCGGAGATGATGCCGATCATCCTGCCGCCTTCCATGACGGGCAGCTGCGAGATGCCGTGCGTCTTCATCAGCTTGATGACCGGCTGCACGCCGTCGGCGGCGTCGGCGGTGAACAGGGGATGGCGCCGCTGGCGCTCCACGATGTCCTTCAGGCTGCCGTAGGTGGCCTCCTCGTCGAGGAAGGAGTTCTCGCGCAGCCAGTCGTCGTCGAACACCTTGCTCAGGTAGCGCGACCCCGAGTCCGGAAGGAGGACGACGATGGTCCTGCACTGCGGGTACTCCTTCGCGAACTTGATCGCGCCGCAGACGGCGCCGCCGGCCGAGCCGCCCGAGAACAGCCCTTCCTTGCGGGTCAGCTCGCGCGCCGTCAGGAAGCACTCCTTGTCGGTCACCTGGTAGCACTCGTCGACCAGGGAGAAGTCGAGCGTGGTCGGCAGGAAGTCCTCCCCGAACCCCTCGACCTTGTAGGTCTTGAAGCTGCTCAGGATCGTCTTCGTCTTGAAGTAGTCGTACAGGATCGAGCCCACCGGGTCGATCAGGACGAACTTCACCGCAGGCTTCCGCGTCTTGATGTAGCGGGCGATGCCGCTCAGGGTGCCCCCGGTCCCCGTGGCGATGACCACGGCGTCGACCTTGCCGTCCGTCTGCTCCCAGATCTCGGGTCCGGTCGTCCGGAAGTGCGCCTCCGGGTTGCTCGGGTTGTGGTACTGGTTGGCGAAGAAGCAGTTCGGCGTCTGCTGGGCGATCCGCTTCGCGACCGAATAGTACGAGCGCGGGTCCTCCGGCGACACCGCCGTGGGCGTCGTGACCACCTTCGCGCCGAAGGCGCGCAGCGCCTTGATCTTCTCGCTGCTGACCTTGTCGGGCATGACGAAGATCATGCGGTAGCCGCGCGCCGCGCCGACCATGGCCAGCCCCATCCCGGTGTTGCCGCTGGTGCACTCGATGATCGTCCCGCCCGGCTTGAGGGAGCCGCCGCGCTCCGCGTCGTCGACGATCTGCACGGCGATGCGGTCCTTCACCGAGTGGCCGGGATTGGTGTACTCGAGCTTGGCGTAGAACGTCGCCCCGGTGTCCTGGCCGATGCGGTTCAGCCGGACGAGGGGCGTGTGCCCGATCGCCCTGGTGACGTCGTCGAAAACGTTGGTCATGCGGGCATTCTACATGTTGGCGCGCAGCGTGGTGCGGAGAAAGTGGTGTCTGTAATTCAATACCGCAGCTGAAAACCGACCTGGAACCGACGGCCGAAGCGTCGTTCAGCGTCGAGTTGAAGTGGGCTGGCCAGGAGCACGCCGTCGCCCGCCTTGAAGTCACCTCGGTTGGGCTCGAAGGTGAAAATGCGCAGGTCGTCGGAATTGAGAAGGTTGAGGATATCCAGGCTGATGGCAGCGGTTGCCTTCCCGAGAGCCAGGTGTTTTCGCACTCCGAGGTCGATGTTGAGGGTGGCGTCGTTGCGCTCACTGTTTCGACGGAGGCTGTGGAAGCGGGCGCCGGATCCCGGCTCAACCGTCGTGAACCCATATCTCGTCCTGAACTGCTGCATGTCGATGTTGTCCAAGGCGAAGAAGCGGGACACAATCGAGAACGGCAGGCCCGAAGCCCAGTTGCCCACGAAGCCGACCTGCCAGTCCTTGGGCAGAAATGTAGAGGCGTTCACTTTGACGACGTGCCTCTGGTCGAAATCAAGGTAGCCGAACTCTGACTCGACGGTGGAGGGGTCGTTCCCCAGGCGCGACTGGAAGTCTTCGGCGTCCCCCAGTGCTCTCGAGTAAGTGTAGGAGCCCTGCAACTCCCAGCGGCGCGCCTGCCGCTTGCTCAAGCGCAACTCGAGGCCGTGGTAGAACCCCTCGTTGAGGTTGCCGATCCTCAGGATCTGGTTGAAGAACACATTGTTGCTATAGAGATCGGGACGACCGTCCGGGAGGCGATTGGCCTGGAGCTCGTTGCCTCCGCCCGCGAACACCAACTCGCCGATGACGTCCAGGGGCTTGCCGTCTGGACCAAACCGCAGGGAATGATTGACGTCAACGTCCTGGAGCTGGTCGCGATAGCGGCGGTTGACGTAGGTGACTGCCACGGCGACATCGGGAGCCAGCTCTCTCTCTAAACCGATGGTGAACTCGTCACTGAAGGGAGTGCCGAGCTGGCGGTCGATCTGCGTGGTTGACGGAGGTGACTTCGAAATCAGGGTGCCAATGTAGTGGTTCGGGGTCCCGGTGACCGCCACACCCAAGACTCCTAGGGATTTTCTGACGCCAGTTTCGTCGAATAAGTAGTACCGGTTCAGCTGATCGGGTCCCTTCTCTGCCACGATCGTGCTCAGGAACAGCTTGTCGAAGTAGCGGCCCCAGGTGGCGAATAGCTTCGTCCGCCCATTGGCAGCCGGGTCCCAGGACACCGATAGGCGGGGCGAGAGGTTGTTGTTGGTAAGCCGGAAACGTTCCGCCCGCTGCGGCCTGATGCCGACCGACTGGAGTTTTGTCGTGTCCAGCTCCCCGCCGGAGAAAAGATCACCTATGAACAGGTTCGTTTGAGACGATCCGAAGCTGATATCTGAGTGATGTCGCGTCAGGCGTGAGAGCGCCCCCACCCGCATCGGGTCCGTGAGATAGGCTGCGGCCTGACGATTCCCGGAAATCAGGGGATCGCCAAGTATTCCGAAGCTTTGCACCCCGTTGTTGTCGCCCAGCAGAAAATCGTCGAGGCCGAACTCACCGCCCGCGAGTGCATTCACCCGATTGAAGGGGGCCGACTGAGCGACCGGGTCGAAATAGGAGTAGCCGAAGGAATCGGTCTGCTCGCGGTCAAGCCTCAAGCCAAGACCAAGGCTCAGGTTCGGATGAGGCTTGAAGCTATCCTGGATGTAGAGCCCTGTTGTCAGATTGGTCGCCTCGTTGTCAACCCTTGGCTCCGTGTGAAGGATCGCCTTGACTGTTGGCAAATCGGATTGAAGGGTGCAGAAGAAATTGCTCTCCACGCCGTTCCTGGCGTTCTCGACAACCTCCTGAAGAGTGTTCGCGCAGTCGTTGGGTTCGAGCAGGGACATGATGTCCCCGACTCGGGTAGTTCTGGAAAATCTCTCACGCTCCGCCGACAGTCCGAATTTCAGGTCGTGTGATCCGCCAGCCTGTGGCACGAAGACGCCCAGGTCCTGGCGAAACGTGAATCGCTTTCTCCGGTCGGAATAGTCCTCGAAGTAGGGGCCGGTGATGATGCCAGTTAGTTCACCGATGGTGAAATCGCGATCGGGAAGGATTGGAACAAGGTGGCCGTAGGGATACACATCAGACGGCACAGGGGCATCGTCAAGCCGGTGATTGCCATTCCGATCCTCGACTCCGAGGTCGAGTCGACGATCACCATCGAGATCCTCGTGCACGAAGTCAAATAGACCATTGCCGTCAGCGTCTTCATTCTGACGATCCAGGTTCCCGTCGCAGTCCAAGTCCTCCCTGAGGGCCCCCTCGCATCCGAAACTGGGTGTCAGGCGCCCGTCGTGATCCAGATCCTCCCCGGGGTCCAGCTTGCCATTGTGGTTTGCATCTTCGAACACGTCGAAGAACCCATCGCGGTCGAAATCGTCCCCGGGGTCGCGTTCCGACGCTTCGGGATAGCCATTCCGGTTCCGGTCATAGTAGAGAGCTCCATTGCCGTTCGTATCGCGGTCAAGATTCGGGACCAGACCGGGCCTGCCGACAAAATTGGAGACGGATGTCTCCAGTGCGACGAGCGGACTCAGAATGGAGGTTACCTTCATCGTGATGACCGTTCCACCTGCCTTGAGCTCGTAGCCACTCTCCGGGGCGGTGAAGCTGTTCAGCCCCTGATTGAGATACTTCTGCGGGTCGTAGTTGAACGAGAGGGCGGCGCGATGGTTGGCGGCGATCTGCCAGGTCAACTTGACGAAGTCACGGAACTCACGCACGCCACGTACGAACGCGAGATTGAGGGCGTTGACCGGCTCCTCGGTTTGCACGTATTCGTGGGCCATGAAAAACCAGGCACGGTCCCTCACGATGGGGCCTTCGAAGGACAGGAATGGCAGAAAATCATTGAACACGAGGCCGCGTAGTTCGAGTTCGCCTATGCCTGCGTGCAATCGCGCGTCATCGATGCCCGCGCCATCACCGTCCAGCAGCGAGCCGCGCCAGAAGAACTTGAACGCCCCACCGAACTGGTTGCCTCCCGATTTGGTGATGATGTTCGCGAAGCCCCCCTGAGCACGGCTGAACTCGGCGGTCGCTCCCGATGTCTTGATCTCGATCTCCTGGATCGACTCGATATTCAGCTGCGCTCCCAGCTTGCCCGTCAATGGATCCGTCGTGCTCACCCCGTCGACGAGCGTGACGACGCTGGTATCCCGTGCGCCGTGGATGTTCGGGTTCCCGTCGCCGTCGACATCGGTCACGCCAGGGGCCAGCGCAAGGACGTCCTGGTAGTTCCTGCCCAGGAGCGGCAGCGCTTCGATGAACTCGGAACCGAAACGCGTCTCCGTGGTCGGATTGTCGACGTCGATCATCTGAGGATGCGCCCGCACTTCGACGCGTTCACGTAACTGCGTGGCTGGCGCGAGCATGATGCGAACCATTGACGTGCGTCCCGACCACACTTCGATCGCGGAAAGAATTGTGCTCGCAAAGCCTGGGCACGAAACGCTGACGACATAATCGCCGGCGGGCGGCAGTGAGGTCACCTGGAAGACTCCCGTCCGGTCAGATAAAGTGCCTCGACCGCTCACCGTTTGACTCGTGCTGCTGATCATGATGGACACTCCTTCGAGAACAGAGCCGTTCTGATCAGTCACGGTTCCACGAATTCCTCCGGTCGTCTCGGCAAAGGCAGGCGAGAAAATGCTTGCGCACACAAACGCCAGCATGGACACTCGGCGGGAGCACTTATCGAGCCAAGACATCGCTGATATTCCAGTTAGTTGGCATTATAGCCGAACTTCGCTTGGGAGCCCTATCGTGTTCATCTCGTCGCTACCTGCTCGATTTTGGAGTGAACAATTGGATTCGTCCTCACACTCGTGCAGCACATGTCAGCGTAGAACTTGCAGTGCCCCATCGGCATGGGGTCTGCGATTCTTGTTGCACCCACGACGACAAGGCGCAACTCACGAGTTTCACGTGGTCTAGCCATTTTCGTGGAAGCTGGCCCTAAGAGAATCGCCAAGTCTGTTTGCCAGTTTACATCGGACGAGCCACGGATGGAATTATAATCAAAATTCTTGTTGACACGGCCCCAGGTCTCGTGAAAGACACAAAACCAAGCCTGTCTCGTTGGCACTTCAACGCTGTTCGTACTGCGTAGAGTTCATGGATCCCCGGGACGCAGCCACGAGCACCAATTCCTGTCTGGGGGTTGAAATGAAACCCAAGTCATGGACTCTCTTGACACTGATCCTGGTCAGTATCGTGTTGGTCGGCGGTTACGCCACGGGTAACTTCGGCTCAGGCTCCCGCGCATCCAGTGGAATAGCACTGCTCTCTGAGAACACGCCCCAGCCCTGTGCAGAGGCCGGAGAGCTTGGTATGTCAGTCATGGACAACGGCGCGCTCGCACCCGCAGGGATTTCGGGTCCGTCAGACCTGAGATGCCCTGGGGTCATCTGCTATACCAATGCTGAATGCGACGCTTGTTGCGAGTCGGGCAGCGGCTGGTGTAGGAATCCGGGGTTCGTGGGGTGCGTGTGCGCCTAGTCTAAACAGGATCGTTTGGGACAACGGTAAGAGACAGGCGTATTTTCAGGGGCTCGGCTGAGGCACCATATGTCAGCCGAGCCCCTGACTGCGTTTCGGCGGCTTGAGGAGTAACGACCGGAGCAATCCAATGATGACGAGACTCAAACACGTGGCGGGCAGGGTTGCGAGAGGGGAACGATACTCCTTCCAACTGCTGATCCTGGCAGGGCTATGTGCGTGTGTGCTGGTCGTCGCACTAGGCGGGGACTCCGTCGATCAGACGGCCGCGTTAGCCGAGGGGACGGTGAAGGCGGAGGAGCATCCCATCCGGATGGTCCTCGTCCAGCAAGAGAAGGCGTGGAACCGCGGCGATCTCGAGGGGTACATGCAGGGCTACTGGAAATCACCGGACCTCACGTTCTACTCGGGCGGCACGGTCACGCGTGGCTGGGAGGCCACGCTGGAGCGCTATCACAAGCGCTACCGATCGGAGGGAAAAGAGATGGGCCGGCTCGATTTCACTGAGGACACGATCGAGATGCTGGGGCCCGATTCCGCGGTCGGGCACGGCCGCTGGAACCTCACCCTCTCCGGCGGCAGGAAGCTGACCGGTTTGTACACGGTGATCCTGAAGCGCCTGCCGGAAGGCTGGCGCATCGTGCACGACCACTCATCGTCCGAGTAGGCGCCGCGGTGCAGCAGGCGCCGCCGCCCTGCAATGAGTGGTGGCGCCCGCCCCCTACGGCTTCAGATACTTGGCGTACCAGGCGAGGTAGCGCTCGTCCTGGTCCTTCAGGTAGCTCGGCTTCTGGATGCCGTGGTACTGGCCCGGGTAGATGATCAGCTGCGTGTCGATCCCCTGGCTGCGCAGCGCCTGGTACATCTGCTCGGAGTTGAGGAGCGGCACGTTGAAATCGCTCTCGCCGCACAGGAACAGGGTGGGCGTCTTGATCCGGTCGGCGTGCAGGAACGGGAACGAGACCTTCACCCAGGCGTCGAACGTCTTCCAGGGCTGCCCCAGCTCCTCCTCGTACTCGACGATGTACTGGTCGGTGCCGTAGCCGGCCAGGATGTTCGAGATGCTGGCGCCGCTCGTCGCCGCCTTGAACCGGGTGTCCTGGGCGATGACGTAGTTGGTCAGCATGCCGCCGTAGCTCCAGCCGCCGACGCCGAGGCGCTGCGGGTCGGCGATCCCCTTCGCGACGGCGTAGTCGACCGCCGCCAGGACGTCCTGGGCGTCCTTGTTCCCCCAGTCCGCGAAGATCGCCTTGCAGAACTCCTCGCCGCGCCCCGACGAGCCGCGTGGATTGGCGCCGATGACCACGTAGCCGTTCGCGGCGAACTCCTGGAATTCCATCATGAACTCGTGCTGGAACTGGCCGACGGGGCCGCCGTGGATGCGCAGGATCGCCGGGTACTTCTTGCCGGCCTGGTAGTCGGGCGGCTTGACGATGAAGGCGGTGACCATCGTGCCATCCTTGCTCTTGACGCTGACCTGCTCGGTCGCTCCGATTCGCACCTTCGCCATGAACGCGTCGTTCTGGCGGGACAGAGGGCGCAGGTTCGTCCCCTCGAGGGCGAACACCTCGTACGGCTGCGTCGACGTGCCGTTGAGGACGGCGATCTTGCCGCCGGGGCCGAGCGAGAAATCGGCGAGGGTGCGCTGACCGGTGAGAAGCTTCTCGACCTTGCCGGACGAGGCCTCGATCTTCGCGAGGTGGACGGATCCGTCCTCCTCGAAGAGGGTGTAGATCGATCTCCCGTCGGGGGCCCAGGTCAGGTGGCCGAGCGTGCGGTCCAGGTCCGGCGCGACCAGCCGCGGCGCCCCGCCCGCGGCCGGGACGATGGCCAGCTTCGGCACGGCGTAGTAGATGAGCTTCGGCGGCCCGACCTGCAGGTAGGCGATCTGCTTGCCGTCGGGGCTCCAGACCGGGGGCGAGGCAGAGTCGGGCGAGCCGTCCGCCCCCTCGTACGTCGTCAGCTGGCGCGGTGTGGCGCCGGCCTTCGCTTCGATGACGAACACGTCCCAGTTGTCGCCGGAGTCCGGCTCCTTGCCGCGCTTGCTCACGAATGAGATCTGCTTGCCGTCGGGCGACCAGGCGGGCTGCAGGTCGTCGTGGCTCCCCGAGGTCAGGGCCTCCCCCTTGCGGGTCGCCAGGTCGAACAGGACGAGGTGGTCGTACTGCCTGACGAGGTAGCCGGTCTCGTCCTGCTTGAACTTGTAGCGATCGATGACGATCGGCTTCGGCGTCTTGTCCTCGCACTTCTCCTTCTCGGAGTCGCAGGCGTCGGGGTCGGGGTCGTAGACGATGAGCGCCAGGCGGGTGCCGTCAGGGGACCAGGCGTAGTCGTCCACGCCTCCCTTGAAGTCGGTGATGCGCTCCGCCTCCCCCCCGGCCCGGCTCATGATCCAGACCTGGTCGGTGTCCTCGTCGTAGTCGCGGCTCGAGAGGAACGCCACGTACTTGCCGTCGGGGCTGAAGCGCGGCGTCTTCTCCCTCTCCTTGCTGGTCGTGATGCGGATCGACTGCGACCCGTCCCAGCGCGTCATCCAGATGTCCCGGTCCCCCTTGTCCTCCTTGAGATCCATCTTCGCGACGGAGTAGGCGACCCAGTTGCCGTCGGGGGAGATCTGCGGGTCCTCGACCTCCCGGATCTCGAACTGGTCGTCGACGGTCAGGAGCCGCCCCTGGGCCGCCCGGGTGTCACCTCCCGGACCGAGGATCGAGCCGACTGCGAAAATGAGGACCGCCGCCCCTGCCGCCGCCAACCGTCTCATGGTCTTCCCTCCAGAACGGACAACCGCTCCACAACCTTTCCCAGGCTTTGCGTCCCCTCCCGGCCGGAGCCGTGCGCCTGCGCCGAACGGAACAGCTGGTGCACCAGCCCCGTTGCAGGCAGTGAAACGCCGGCGGTCTCGGCGGCCTCCAGGACCAGCCGCAGGTCCTTTTGTACCAGATCGACCATGAAGCCGGGCGCGAAGTCCCGCTTAATAATCCGCGGGCCCAGATTTGTCAATTGCCAGCTCTGGGCCGCGCCTCCGGAGACCGCCTCGATCATGACTTCGGGATCGAGACCGTTCCTGCGGGCGAAGACCAGCGCCTCGCTGACCCCCAGGAGCGTCACCGAAATCAGGATCTGATTGCACAACTTGGCGATCTGTCCGCTGCCCGACGGGCCGCAGTAGGTGAGGCTTTTCCCCAGCAGGCCGAGCACCGGCCGGACGCGCTCGAACGCCTGCCGATCGCCGCCGGCCATGATGGCGAGGGTCGCGTTCCTCGCCCCGACGTCGCCGCCCGACACCGGCGCATCGAGGAGCGATGCGCCGCGCTCGCGCAGCAGGCCGTCCAGACGGCGCTCGAGAGCCGGCGCGACGGTGCTCATGTCGACGACCACCGTTCCGGGGCGGATCCCCTCGAGGACCCCCCGCGGACCGGCCACCACCTGCTCGACGTCCGGGGTGTCGGAGACCATGGTGATGACGATCTCGGACCGCTCCGCGACCTCGGCCGGAGAGCCGGCGCCGCTGGCGCCCCGCGCCTCCAGGTCGGCGGTCTTCGACCGCGTGCGGTTGAACACGGTCAGGGGATGCCCCCCCTTGAGAATGTGCCCGGCCATCGGGGCCCCCATGATTCCCAATCCGATGAAGCCGACCGGCGCTTTTGCGGCTGCGGTCATTCGCTTTCCCCCTTCCCGGGACGCCCGCGCTCCCGGATGATCGACAGGATCGTGAGCCCGTCGGGCGTGGTGCTCTCGGCCGAGTACCCTTCCTGTTCGTACAGCCGCCACGCCCTCGGGTTGTTGGCGCGCACGTCGAGCCACAGCCTCCTGGTCCCGAGAACGTCGAGGGCCAGCCCGGCGATCAGGCGCAGCGTCTCGCGGCCGTATCCGCGCCCCTTCTCGGTGACCACAATCCGCCGGAGCTCGACGGCGTCCCGGGGCGACGCCAGGCCGGCGAGGATGACATAGCCCGCTGTCCGGCCGTCGGCCAGGCTCTCGATGACCAGGTGCGCTTGATCGGGGTGCGTGAGAGTCTCCTCGTGCTGCGCGCGAGTCCACTGCGCCACGAACGGGCGGTTCTCGGGGTGCCCCTCGGCGGCCATCACCCAGTCCAGGTCGTCGGGGCGTGTCGGCCGCAGGCGCACGCGGCTCCCCTCCGGTAGGGGTCCCGCGTGCTTCAGCATGCGACCGGCGGAGCCGTTGCGGGCAAGCGCCGCCGCCAGGGGACTGCGATGAAGCGCTTCAACCCGTGCGCCTTGACCAGGAGGAACACGCCGGCCGCCAGGCAGTAGACCACCGCGAAGACCGAGGCCTCGGCGCCGAACTCGCCGCCGGACAGGATCGCGGGGCCGCTCAGCCGGCCGTTCAGGAGACCGCCCATGGTATGTCCCGAGACGGCGACGCCGAACACGCCCCCCTGGACGAAATTCCAGGCGGCATGCAGGCCGATCGCGAGCCACAGCCTGCGCGTCAGGATGAACGCGGCGGCGAGCAGGACGCCGGCCTCGAGCGCGATCGCGACGACGCTGACCGTCGAGGCATTTGGATTCGCGGCGTGCGCCAGGCCGAACAGCGCCGACGAGATCGCGATCGCCAGCCACGTCCCGAGCCCCTCCTCGGTGATCCTGAAGATCACGCCACGGACCAGGATCTCCTCGGCGAACCCCGATCCCAGGGCCAGGGACAGCGCCGGCGCCGCCGCCATGACGCCATTCCACCCGGCCACGTCATAGCCGCCGGCGGCCCAGATCGAGACGATGGTTAGTGTGAACAGGCCCGCGCCGACGAAGCCGCCGGCCAGAAGCTCGAGCAGGGCCCCCTTGGGGGACAGCTCGCGCACCCGCCGGCGCTCCACCAGAAGGACATACAGAACGTAGACCAGCGCGAAGGCGACGGCCGTGGCGATCGACGCCAGGTGGGGAGACGAGACCGGATCGCCGATGTCGGTCGACGCTCCCGTGGCCACGAGGAGGAGCTGGACGGCGTACCACGTCCCGCCGAGCGCGCTCGCGGCGATCAGCAAGCGGGTCAGCGGAAACCTGAGGATCCGCAACAACAGTGTCATGCCCGGACCGCCGCGCTCCCGCCGCGGGCGAGAGACGGCTCGGGCTGGGCGCGCCTGGCGCGGGCGAAGATGCGTTTCAGGAACGCGCCGGTGGCGGAGCCGGGGTTCTGGGCGATCTCCTCGGGGGGCCCTTCGGCGACGATCCGGCCCCCTTCGTCCCCGCCCTCGGGGCCGAGGTCGAGGATCCAGTCGGCCGTCTTGATGACGTCGAGGTTGTGCTCGATGACGATCACCGTGTTCCCCTGGTCGACCAGGGCGTTGAGGACGTCGAGCAGGCGGCGGATGTCCTCGAAGTGCAGGCCGGTCGTGGGCTCGTCCAGGATGTACACCGTGCGCCCGGTGGCCCGCCGGCTCAGCTCCTTCGACAGCTTGATGCGCTGCGCCTCCCCCCCGGACAGGGTGGTCGCCGACTGGCCGAGCTTGATGTACGACAGCCCGACGGCATCGAGGGTCTCGAGCTTCCGGTGGATGGCCGGCACGTTGGTGAAGAACTGCAGAGCCTCCTTGACCGCCATCTCCAGGACGTCGGCGATGCTCTTCCCCTTGTACAGGACCTCCAGCGTCTCCCGATTGTAGCGCCGCCCCTTGCACTCCTCGCAGGTGACGTAGACGTCGGACAGGAAGTGCATCTCGATCTTGATGATGCCGTCCCCCTCGCACGACTCGCAGCGCCCCCCCTTGACGTTGAACGAGAAGCGGCCGGGGTGATAGCCGCGCATGCGCGACTCGGGGACCGAGGAAAACAGCTCGCGGATCGGCGTGAACAGGCCTGTGTAGGTCGCCGGGTTGCTGCGCGGTGTGCGTCCGATCGGCGACTGGTCGATGTCGATGACCTTGTCGACCTCCTTCACCCCCTGCAGGGCGCGGTGCCGGCCGGGGCGGATCGGCGTCCGGTACAGCGAGCGCGCCAGCGCCTTGTACAGGGTCTCGTTGACCAGCGTGCTCTTTCCCGATCCGGAAAGGCCGCACACCGCGGTCAGCAGTCCGAGCGGGAAGCTTGCGTCGAGGGCTTTCAGGTTGTTTTCCTCGGCCCCGAGCACGGCGAGCCAGCCCTTCTCCCCCTTGACGCCGGCGGGCGACCGCCGACGATCGGGTAGGGGAATCGACCGCCGGCCGGAGAGATACTGGCCGGTGAGCGACGCCGGGGCGGCGGCGATCTCGTCCGGCGTCCCCTGGGCGACCACCCGGCCGCCGTCCTCTCCCGCACCCGGCCCCAGATCGACGACGTGGTCGGCCGAGCGGATCGTCTCCTCGTCGTGCTCGACCACGATGACCGTGTTCCCCAGGTCGCGCATGGCGCAGAGGGTGTCGAGGAGCTTGCGGTTGTCCCGCTGGTGCAGGCCGATGGAGGGCTCGTCCAGGACGTACAGCACCCCGGTCAGGCGCGAGCCGATCTGGGTGGCCAGCCGGATGCGCTGGCCCTCCCCCCCCGAGAGCGTCGCGGCGGTGCGCGACAGCGTCAGGTAGCTCAGCCCGACATTCAACAGGAAGCCGAGCCGCTCGTTGATCTCCTTCAGGACCTGGTGGGCGACCTGCCGGTCCCTCTCCGACAGGCCGAGCCCGGCGAATGCGGCGACCGCCTGCTTGATCGTCAGGCCGGTATAGTGGGCGATGCTGTGCCCGGCGACCTTGACCGCCAGGGACTCCGGCTTCAGCCGGGCCCCTTCGCAGGCGCCGCACGGCTCGAGCGACATGTAGCGCTCGATCTCCTCCCGTAGCCCCGGCGACTCGCTCGCCTTGTAACGCCGCATCATGGACGGGATGACCCCCTCGAAGGCCTTGCGGAAGCGATAGTGGCTGCGCCCCTCGATGTACTCGAAGTCGAACTCCTGCGCGCCGCTCCCGTAGAGCAGGACACGCTGCGCCTCCTTCGGCAGCTTGCTATACGGCAGGTCGGGGTCGAAGCGCATGGCGCGCGCGATCGCCGTGAGCGCCATGTGCAGCATCGCCTTGCCGTAACCCCAGGTCCCCTCGATCGCCCCCTCTCGCACGGTCCGGGACGGGTTGGTCACGATCTTCCCCGGGTCGATCTCGAGATGGGCGCCCAGCCCGTCGCAGGAGGGGCAGGCCCCGTAGGGGGAGTTGAAGGAGAACATCCGCGGCGCCAGCTCGGGCATCGACACGCCGCAGTTGATGCAGGCCATCTGGTCGGAATACAGGACGTCGCGCCCGCCCTTCTCGCCGAGGATGTTGACCGTGACCAGGCCCTCGGCCAGCTTGATGGAGGTCTCGATCGAGTCGGTCAGGCGGTTCCTGATCTCCGGCTTGAGCGCCAGGCGGTCGACCACGATGTCGACCGAGTGCTTTTTCTTCTTGTCCATCGGGATGCCGTCGGCGATCTCCAT